>CAYPXP010000095.1:0-3613 GCA_964414965.1 uncultured Pseudomonadota bacterium | reverse complement strand
TGAAACGTTTTGCATTTATTTTCACGATTTTTTTCATGTATGCTATCGCATTTTCTCCTGCATTATTTCATAGCTATTGCCCGTTAATTTTGCAGCATATTCGTCTATGTATGATTTTAGATTATGTATTAGCTATTGCATCAGTCTGTTTTATTATTTCGCTTATTTCAATGGCATTAAAGGCATATAAAACGGCATTGGTTTTTGCCATTGTGCCGCTATTTGTTGACGCAGTTATATTGTGTAGTGCTTTGTTAATTTTTATGTTTCACAAAGAATTAACGGCAGCAATGGTGCGTGGTAAAATTAAATTTATAGGAGAAGGTATTTTTAATGTGTTAAAAGCACCTTTTACCATTTTTAAGCGATAGTTACTAACTTTTGAAGTACTGGGCTGAGATCAATAATCGTCAAATTTTGAGCATGCATGCTTTGAGAAATGCTGTTAGTTATCCATAGATGTTCAACGTGTTGAAGTAGATGTTGCAGAGATTCTTTTGTTAGTAAACTATGAGTTGCAAGGGCATAAACAGCTGTTGAGCCATGCTTTTTAAGTATCTCAACAGCTTCTTTTATAGTGGTTCCAGTACTGATTAAATCATCAAAAATGAGAACTCTTTTGCCTTGTACATTTCCCGTAAATGAGAGCGTTTTAACTTTTTCTGGTCCTAGCCGTTGTTTAGTGATCAGACAGAACTCTTTTTTTGTTTCTTTTGCAAGTTGTATACAAGCTTCTTTTGCGCCATTATCAGGTGCTACAATTACATCAATATTATTGTTGATAACGATGGGACAATAGAGTTCATAAGGAATAAAGGCAGTAAATAAAAGATAGTCATGGAGTTTTTCACTATGTGGATGGATGATGGTGATTTGGTTAAGATCAAATTGCTTTAAACAATTGCTTATCACTTGAGCACCTTGTGCAACAAATGGTTTAGGGTGATCTTGTCGTTCATAACCAAAATAGGTGAATATCAAATGTAAAGGAAGATTTTTTTGTTGTAATGCATTGAGTAAGAAGAAAAGCTCTAAAAAACGATCCGCTGGTGGATTAGTTGCTGCAATGACCGTTATAGGATCAGTTGGGATACTGTTATCAAGACGTAAAAAGATTTCCCCATCAGGAAACTGGTTGAGTATATATGATCCTAATTCTGTTTTAAAAGCGGGTGAAAACTGTTCTGTTGATGGTAGCAAAAAGATCATGAATGATCTCCAAATGCTTGAAATATTTTCATAGCTTCATCGTCAGAAACTGGTGAAAAATCTTGGTAAAATTCACCAATAGCTCCTAAGTAGTTTGGTATCAAAATTGAGATGACTTCATCAACATGTTCGCTTAACATCTGTTGAGCTTCAGGTGGAATAACAGGGGTTACAATGATAATGCGATGAGGTTTTTGTTTTTTTATAGATTGTACGGCCGCTAGTAATGTTCGTCCTGTTGCAACACCATCGTCTACAATAATAATCGTTTTACCCGTTAAGTTGTGAGCAGGTTTATTTTGGCGATAAAGTTCGCCGCGTTTTTTTAATAAGGATTGAAGCTTTGAGACTTCTTGTTCGATATATTGTTGGTAATCGGGATTATCATATTGAACATTAACAAAATATGAATCGGGGGTGACGGCACCAATAGCAAATTCAGGGTTAAATGGAGCGCCGATTTTTTTTGTAAGTAGGATATCAAGTGGGGCTCCCAAAAAATGGGCTATATGAGCGCCGATAGGTAATCCCCCACGCGGAATAGCCAACACTAATGGCTGAGTAACTCCTTTAAGATGTTTCACTTTTTCTTCTAATTGTTTAGCTGCATCAGTTCGATTAATAAACATACGAAACCCTCCTCTGTTCTCTTTCTTTTCATTTATGCCATTTTTATGTAAAGGGGTAAAGGGCAAAAAAATTAAAAGAGATACATTACCGTTGCTAGTGCGCGCATATTGCCAACTGAATAGGTACATGGTTGTTTTCCACAATGATCCATTTTACCAAACCATGCTTTTGTGTAGCTAAATTCTATGCCAAGCAGTATATTGTTAAAATTGCTCCAAATTCGTGGCGAAATATGCAAAACGCGATTAAGTTCAGAGTTCCATCCATAAAAAATTGGATTTCCATCTTCATCAAGATAGATACGTTTGTTATGAGATCCTAAATTTTGGGCAACGCCAAAAAAGATACCGGGCTGCATTTTTTTATGACGATGATACGAAATTTCACCCCAGTATGAAGCAAAGTTTATATTTGCGAAGTTTCGTTGGCCAGTTTCTGTATTGAAGCAACTTACTGCATAGCCACCCAGTCCGAGAAACGCTTCGCCATTTTGACCAACACAAACTTTGTTCTTAATGATGTAATCATTAATATCAAAACTACAATAAACAGTTCCAATGAAGCTCGTTAATTTTGCATTAGAAGCATATGTTTTGGTTGGCGTGGTAGTGGTGGTAGTTGATAATTCGGGCATGATGCGCTGCATATTGACGCCGGCTCCCATAAAGAAATTTTCTTTTTTAATTTCTACCGCGCCATAAAGTCCTGGCGTCATGCTATTTTGCATATAGGCTGGCGATATGCCATCTGGTCCATCATTTGCAAATTGAAACTGGGAATAAAGAGCTAAAATCAAACCAAAACTTGATGGGTAATAGTGAAAGCGTATTTGTGGATAACGAGCATATATTTCTATAGGTGCACCACTCTCAATACCTACCGTATCTGCGCAGCAATCCATAGGATAGATGGGATGCCAAAATTGTCCGACTAAAAGACTTGCTTTGGGGCCATGAGCTTTCATAAATGCATGACGCAAACGTGCAAGACCGAGATAGGTGCTGCAATAAGCAAAAAAATCTAACTCAAGTAAAGCTGATAAATTAATATTATTTATTTTGGGACCGGTAACACTAAAATCTAAACGACTAATTCCAGGGGCAAAGCCGAGAGAGCCGCGGTCGTTGATATCGCAACATTGATCATCACAATCTTTTTGTAATGGGTAAATGTAACGGGATCCGTCGGGACTTTTCATTCCTTGGCGTGTATCAAAGAATGTATCAAGTCGAGCAAAACCATGAATGTCTACATTTACATTATTATGCTTTTTAAATGTTACCGTTCGATCATGTTCTACTGCGTGTAACGAAATCACTGAAAAAAAAAGCACTAGTGATTGTTTTTTCATTTTTAAGTTCCTTTTTATTCTTACTTTAGTTTTAACATGAAGTGTTAAAAGGAACAATATTTATTGTATCTTACGTAGATGGGGAACAAAGATTTGCTCATTCCAGGCGTTGCTCTTATTGTGATAACGATTAAAAAAATGAACGATGCTTCGACGGTCAGACCAAATTTTTGATAAAGTATGCCAATGGTTCCCTTGGATTTCTAGCGTTTAAACTTATCATTACCCATATCTTTAGAAAGAAATAAAGCAAACATAAGATGCTATTTATATAAATCCGTTCGCCCAGAGGAACGAGCACAGCGAGTGTCTCGTCGGGTGCGAACTCATTTGATTTTTTTGGTTCTTTTTGAAAAAGCTGCAATTTCATTCCAATCACCATTGATAAGAGCCTCTTTTTTAGTTTTTTTCCATTTCTTAATT
>CAYPXP010000094.1:0-3638 GCA_964414965.1 uncultured Pseudomonadota bacterium | reverse complement strand
CTGAATTTAAAGAACATGATCGCGTCATGCAGATACGAAACAATTATGATAAGCTAGTGTTCAATGGTGATATTGGTTTTATTCAAACGATAGATCACTCAGAGAAAACTATCGCTGTCCGTTATGGTGAACGGCTTCTTACTTATAAATACAATGAACTAGATGAATTAGTTCTCGCCTATGCAATAACCATTCACAAAAGCCAAGGCTCCGAATACGACGCGGTTATCATTCCCTTATTTACGCAACATTTTACCTTATTAGCGCGCAACCTGGTCTATACGGCAATTACACGAGCAAAAAAATTGTGTATCTTTATTGGACAGACTAAAGCATTGGCAATTGCCTTACATAATAATAAAAGTATCAAAAGGCAGACATTTTTAGCCGAATATCTCACCACGGAAGTCCAATGTCGTTAAAACAACTCAAAGAAGCAATTCCAACAATCAATAAACTTGTTCTAAAATTTAAATTTTTCGTTCAAAAAACTTGTATCTATGTCCTTAGGCACCAGAATCTACCATCGACTTTGTTAATGGCTTTAAACTGGAGAAATCCTAACGACCATATTATTAGACGGATTTCCCGTTCGTATGGTACGAGACGCTTCGCTCCTCACCACGAACGGGATTTTTTAGATCCGTTCGCCCTGAGGAACGAGCGCAGCGAGTGTCTCGTTGGGTGCGAACGCTTCCTTAACTTAACAATCTTGTTGTTTTCATCATTGGAATACAAAAAACAAGCATCAGCGAAGACTAAAAGAACTTCAAAAAATTTTTTTGCTCGTACAATAATTTATGTCATTACTCTTATTTTTGTTATAGGATTACAGGCCAAAACGCCAACTATCATGCTAAGTCCATCGGGTGATGCTTCAGATAAAGGACGATCATTAAGTGATGGCTTTGAACGTGGTGCTACCAGACAACTGGCCGAAGCGATAAAAAAAGAGCTGGAAGCAGAAACAGACACCAGAATTATTTTGACACACAATGCTGGAGAACATATAACACAAGAACAAAAAGCAAATTTTGCTAATCGTCTTAATGTCGATATCTATATTGCTTTAACAATTACACCAGATGATCATCTGAGTATTAGCCCTTATTATTATAAGGCAGAACCCTTTACCCCTTCGATGCCTCAACGATTAACCTTTTACCCCGTTAAAAAGGCATATTTACGTTCAATTGAACAGACACAAAAATATATTAAAAACAGCCTTATTCCACAAGCGTATCAGACTATGTTTGATATATTTAAACCAATTGGCCTTCCCATAAAACTTCTTGAAGGAATTTTGGCCCCAGCATTTGTTTTTGAAATAGGAATAAAAAAAACAGGTGATATTTTAACATATGTTGAGCCACTCAGTAAGGCCATTAGTAAAATGATCGGTGATGATAATGATAATAATAAAGCCTAAACATTATATTGTAATCAGCTGCTTCACTGGCATTATGGGAATTTTATATTATGCCTGGCAAGAAGAATGGCTTATCATTCGCCACCCATCGTGGCAATCACAAACAACAAAACAGTCACAACTTTTTACCAAAAAAAAATGTTCTATATTTACACAGCAACATAATAAATGGGAACAAGAACAGATTGAACTTATTTGGTCAGATAATGATGAACCAGCTAACATTAAAACATTAACACAAAGCGTATTAACCCTTTTTTTTGAAGAACAATCATCAAGGAAAAAAATTTATGTCACCGCTGTTCTCAAAACAAATAATGATTTTGAATGTATCATCTCGTTTGATCGCAGCCCATTTTCTAAACAGATGTCTATTCGCCAAAAATTGATGATCATTGAAAGCATCTTGAAGACCTTACGCGAAAATGGCATTAAAGCAAATAAATTTCGCTTCCTCGCAAACCATCAACCATTAACCGATCCTCACCTAGACTTTTCAGAACCGTGGCCGCTTGAAGGATTTTTGGATTAAATCATAAAAAGTACGAAACCCTTAATAGCTCGTAACCTTTTGCAAAAACAACTACTTACCTTATAATCAATATCGAACTTGAAAGTAAAAAGGTAAATTATGTTAATTAAAAAACTTACTCTTTTGTTATTAATTTCTACTTCTCTTAATGGCATGGAAACAGGCCAAAAGAATAAAACATCATGGAATGGCAGTTGCGAAAAGCATTGTTTGGCGATCACTTGTGGAATGACTGGGGTATGTTTAAATCTCTACAGTGAAATACGTGATACTTTCCCGAGCGTAAATGCACATTCCCTTCTATCCAATGAACCTTCTACAGTTACAGAACGACATACCGGCATGCTAATGACTTGTATCGGACTTGGATTCTTGTTTAAAGAGCTGCCAAGTAATACCAGACATTCATGTCTCTGTAATAGGATTAAAAAACTCATGAAACGTAAACGTACGATTCCTACACCACAAACTATGGAAACCAAAAAAGATCAATAATTTGTAGATAGTCAAACTCTAGCGTTTATTGCAAAACCTAAAAAAAAATAGTTAGCTAAGAGAAAATAACCCTAAAAAAGGATTAATTATGAAATTTCTCGACAAATTAACTCATATGCAAAAAGGGATCATGTATTTAGTGATCGGCTTTTTAATTCTACTCGATTCACTAAATCTACTCGGTAAAACCATTCATTATGTCATCCTTCTTTCCGCCATTGGCCTCATCATTTATGGCATTCTTTTAACCGATTTGACCAGCAAAGTTTTCAAGAAAAAATAATCATAATCGCGGAACAACAATTCCTTGTTGTTTCATATATTTTCCTTTGCGATCAGCATACGAAGTCAAACAGGATTCTGCCGCCTGGAAGAATATAACTTGAGCAATTCCCTCATTGGCATAAATTTTTGTTGGTAATGGCGTAGTATTAGATATCTCTAAGGTAACATAGCCTTCCCATTCAGGTTCAAAAGGTGTCACATTAACAATAATACCACAACGAGCATAAGTAGATTTACCTAAACAGATGGTCAAAATATTACGGGGAATACGAAAATATTCAATACTTCGTGATAACGCAAATGAATTTGGTGGAATAATACAGACATCATCAACAATATCTACAAAGGACCTCTCATCAAAATTTTTCGGATCAATCAACGTGTTATAGGCATTTGAAAAAACTTTAAATTCATTTGCAACACGTAAATCATAGCCATAACTCGATAATCCATAGCTGATAACCTTTTTTCCATCAACCTGACGAACTTGATCTACTTCAAATGGTTCTATCATATTATATTCTTGAGCCATCTGTGCAATCCATCTATCTGAACAAATACTCATCACAAACTCCCATAGTAATTCTACCACCGACCTTGTAGGTTGCTTTAAAGAGAACCTAACAACAATACAAGCTCTCTTTATAAGTTTTTTCCGTTCGCATGGTACGAGACGCTCAGCTCCTCACCACGAACGGAATTCTATAGATCCGTTCGCCCATAGAAATGAGTGCAGCGAATGTCTCGTCGGATGCGAACTAATTTTTCATTCAACAATCATATTGCTTCTTATTTGGGCGGCGCCTTCGCCTCCCACCTCTCACCAACCTTGTCGGTGGTTCTGTTTACAATAATGAGAAGGGCCTCTCTCGAGGCCCCTCTTTTTCATTTCATTTT
>CAYPXP010000093.1:1389-3813 GCA_964414965.1 uncultured Pseudomonadota bacterium | reverse complement strand
CAAAAGATCTTTTGAAAGATACTGGAACTATTTTTATTTCGATTGATGATAATGAGCAAGCACAACTGAAATTGTTGTGTGATAAAATTTTTGGAGAGGATAATTTTGTTGGTCTTTTATCTAGATTGATAAAAAAAGGAGGTAAATCGACAGAAAGTATTTCAAAAAATAATGATTACGTTTTGGTTTATTTTAAGGGGAATAAAGCAAAATTAATAAACATAGAACATAATGATGCTGGTTTTAAATATAAAGACGTTTTTTTTGAAGAAAGAGGTTTATACAAATTAAATCAAACGCTTGATTATGATTCTATCCAATATTCAAAATCGTTAGATTACGAAATAATTGTTGAGGGTGAAAAGATTTTTCCAGGAGGAGTTACAGAGAAAGAAATGGAAAAAAGGATTAAAAGGAATCCTGCACGAGATTTTTGTTGGAGGTGGTCAAAAAAATTATTTAATTTTGGCTTAGATAATGGTTTTATTGTTGTAAAAAAATATAAAAATAAACAAAGCAGGATTTATACAAAAACATATCAAAATGCGACAATTTCAAAAAATGAAAAACGTGAGTATTTTGTTGAAATAACTCCCCGATCAAAGCCAATGACCACAATTGATTTAGTTGAGAATGAGTATTCAAACGATGGAGCAAAAAAGGAATTAAAAAATATTTTTGGAGAAGTTTATTTTGATTACCCCAAACCAACAAGTCTAATTAAGCAATTGTTGAAAGTATCATCTTTTTCACACTCTTTAGTTTTAGACTTCATGGCAGGATCTGGAACAACAGGACATGCTGTATTAGATCTAAACAAAGAAGATGGGGGAAATAGAAAATTTATTATTTGTACAAATAATGAAAATAAAATTTGTGAAGAGGTAACTTACCCACGGTTACAAAAAGTTATAAATGGTTATAAGAAAAATGGTAATGGAGAAAAAGTTGAGGGGTTAGGTGGAAATTTACAATATTTCAAAACCGCGATGGTAAAAAAGAATAGAAGTGAAGTGCAGACTAGAATTGATTTGACTGTAAAATGTGCCGAGATGCTATGTGTAAAAGAAAATATTTTTAATTTGGAAAAACAAAACGATGATTATCAAATATATTCAACAAATAAAAAAGATAAATATTTAGGAATATATTTTAATTATATTGAGGATAGCTTTTTGGAATTCTATGATGAATTAAAGAAAATTAAAGCTAATAAAATCGTTTATGTTTTTTCTCTGGGTGATGAGGCTGATAAAAAATTATTCAAAGGAATTAAAGATATAGATATTAGACCAATTCCTGAAGAGATTTTGGAAATTTATACAAAACTAGTTAGAGAAAATATACCTTTGCGAGTTGATGTTATTCGTTATGACTTTGGGAGATCCAAAGATGATATATTTGATAAAAAAGATAAAGATTCTGGTGCACAGAAATTGCGTATTGTGCTAGAAAAAACTATTCAAAAAATAGCTCAAAATAATAACATAGATATATATAGCGAAAAAAATAAAGCCGAGAAAATCACGACAATTAATGACAAATTAAAAAGTGAAAAAATATTTTCTAAAGTTGAATGGGAAGAAAATAAAACTTATTTGGCAATTGGTAACCACGCGGCTCATGGTGAATATGGTGAGTATAATTTGGGTCAGGTAAAGAACTTTTATAAGCATGTTTTGCATATTATTCAAAAAAATAATATAAATATATGAGTATCAAAATATTAAAACGATATCAAGAAGAAGCTGTTGAAAAATTGTTTGATAGGTCAAAAGAGATATTAAAAACAGGGGTAAATAAATCAAATGATAATAAATTGATTATATTTAAATCTCCAACTGGTAGTGGAAAAACATTTACCATGTCTCGTTATATTTATAAAATGTGCAAAGACGAAAAAAGATTAGATTTTTGTTTTTTGTGGATTAGTATTGGAAAGGGTGGTCTTCATGAACAAAGTTATAATGCTATAAAAGGTGAAATTGGTGGATTTTCAGCATATCTTTTGGAAGAAGAATTTTTTGGTACTCGTCGGAGAATTGATCAAGACGAAACAGTGGTGGTGAGTTGGGATAAATTAGCTTTAAAAAATAAAGAAACAGGGGAATGGAAAGCTAATTTGATGAAGGACAAAGAAACAGTAAATTTTCGTGATCTAATCAAAACTACCAAAGAAGATGGCCGAAAAATAGTATTAATTATTGATGAAAGTCAGGTTAATGCTAATGCTGAGAGAGCCATGGAAGTTAGAGATATTATTGATGCTGACTTAACTATTGAGGTGAGTGCGACTCCGATATTGGTAGAAGGTGAGCATGATAGTCGTTTGATTGAAGTTGACGCAAATGATGTTATAAATGAAGGTATGATTAAAAAGGAGATTGTTATTAATGAAAATGTTGGTGAATTTATTGGTAGTGA
>CAYPXP010000093.1:0-1289 GCA_964414965.1 uncultured Pseudomonadota bacterium | reverse complement strand
GTGATGGAATTACAAACTATTGGTCGTATTATGCGTATGCCAGAAGCTATGCATTTTCAAAATGATAAATTAAATAAAGCATTTATTTATACAAATATTATTCCTGCCGATATTGATTTCAAAGGAAATGATGAGACAATTAAGAATGCAATCAAATCTATATTTGTAAAAAGATCAGATAAATATAAAGCATTACAATTAAAATCATATTATCGTAATCGTGTAGATTTTGGAGATTTAACTTTAAGTTTTCATAAAGTATTTGAAAAAAGTATTTGCGATTATTTTGATATTAAAGTTGGAAGTAAAAATATTAAGAGCAATGAAACACAATTAAAGAAAAAGAAAGTAGATCTAAAAGGTAAAGAAAGACAAGATGAAATTATTCTTGATAAAGAAATACCAGCAGAACTTTTTGATAAATTACCAAATGAGGGTATTGAAATTGAAGATAGTGCAATGGTAAATTTATCTGATTATGATAAGGGAAAACTCTTTAATTTCTTAATGGAAAGTAACTTAAATGGATTTGCTCCCGCTCGTTCCATGTCAATTTTTCATGGAGCGTTGTTTAAATGGTTTAGAGAATATTTAGGTATTAACCGTCATGATGGTGGATTAGCAATTATCCAAAATATTGTTTTAAATAATCTTGAAATATTTGATAAAGTATTTAATTTGGCAGTTAAGGCTTATGTGCCTGTAAAAGATGACGAAATAAAAAAGAGAGTTGAAGAAGTTGAAGAATGGAACAAAGAATGGGAAATTGCTGAAAATAGAAATTATCCTGATTCATATAAACCAGTTGATTATGATTTATCTTTGTATAAGCAGCCTGCTGATAAAAAAGCTTATCTTAATTTAGATAGTGATGTTGAAAAAGAATTTTTAAATTTTCTTGAACTTAATAAAACTAAAATTGACTGGTGGTGGCAAAATGGTAATGAGCATATGGCTTTAAATTTTGGAATTAAATATGATAAAGGTGGAAATATGCGCGAAAGAGCTTCAACTTTCCAGCCTGATTTTTTGGTGATGTTTAAAAATGGTAAACTTGGTATTTATGATACGAAAGCAAGTGGTTATCAAGAAGATGATAATAAAATAAAAGCTGAAGCATTACAAAAGTACATAAAAGAAGAAAATAAAAGAAAAAAGAAAGAATTTTTACTTGGTGGTATAGTGATAAAAGAGAGTAGACAATTTTTAATTAATGATGATGATATTTATATACCATTTGGTCAGGCTGGTATGGTTGGGCAAAGCGGTGGAAAGAAAAAAGAAAAAGG
>CAYPXP010000092.1:0-3958 GCA_964414965.1 uncultured Pseudomonadota bacterium | reverse complement strand
TTTTCTTCAGCAACAAAATACAATCGATACTTTCTTGATCTTTTTCTCGAAGCATCCCAACATATTTTCTATTAATTGCCTATGCCAATGAACATATTATCGAGATGGGACTATGGGATATAATATCCGCATCTTTGCCTCCATATCAGGACTCAATTTTTTAAAAAGCTCCGCATTATATGAACCTGTCGGCATCGGCTTTATGTTCGCATCTGGCGATGTACTTTGCTTTTGATATATCCTCTGGTTGCCGACGATCTGCTCTGTTGCAATAGCATAAGAACGCGAAATCGCCGCAGGCGTTTTGTTTTCGACGGCTGGATCGACGTTGGTCGTAATGATTGAAATTGTATAATCGCTGTTGAGGTAGATCTCAAATGCGCGAAACTGCTGCGGAAAGTCCCGTAAAGATGCTGTTTCAACCTGCCAAAAGCCGTTTTCAGGGTGATTAAGTGGATCATTTGATACAAATGCTTTAATGACATTGCAATGACGATGCCCTGCCATCCACATGATGAAATTCGGATGATTCTGAAGTTCTTTAATCAGGTCCGACACCGTTATGGCATTTTGGGCATCGTTCCACCAAGCAAGCTCGGAATCAGGCGCTTCGACATCTATCGGTATATGCGCGGCAATGATCATGAGCTGCCCGGCGGCCTGACCATCCGCAAGTTCTTTCTTAAGCCAGTCGAGACGCTTCTTATCAAGAAAACCATGGCCATGAATAGCAATAGAGCCATCGTCTTCCCGTTGAGTATCATCAAGCACGATAACCTTAATCGGTATAGTCGATTTGGGGATGAAACTATAACAAGCAAAGCCATTCTTGGCATCCATCATGTTGAAACCGTGACCGATCGGATGCGAAGATGTTTTAAAAAATTCGCTCATCCACTTGGTTATCGGCAGTGAACGGCGATTCAGATCAGCAATGACCTTCGGTGCGCTTACGAAACTTGTAACCGGCCCTGCATCTATAATTTTACCGTAAGGGGTCGATCCATCGAGTACCCCCATGTAATAATCAGGTTTATTTATGTTTGTAGGATCAGCAATAACATCTCCCGCAGCTATACAGGTATCGCTTATAAAGGACTGTCGAAGAAAATCGTTTACAGGTAGTGAACCCATCCAGAAATGATCATGGTTTCCAACGGTCTGATACCAGGGGATTTCCTGATCAAGCCCCGCCGCCTTGAAAGGCTTTTGATAATCGATAGTATCTGCACCGACGTGAGCGCCAGAACTTGGAATGATGACCTTGCCATCAAGGACATCGATATACCATCTTGTTTCATTGTACTGTGTGTTATTGCAAGTATCGCCCAATGAGATAACGAAATCGACCGGATTTTTTTTGTGTAAGGCGTTGATTGTCTGAATGGCGGCATCAAGAACATGTATTGTATAAAGCATAACCGGTGAATATACTGGCGCAAATTTCGCATTCCTGGCATTTAATTGTTGAAGATAAATTAACTGAGATGGAGATTCTTTATCGGTAATATGAATGTCGGTTATGGTAAAAAAACTCAAAAGTTTTTTTATTGTTGGAAGTGGAGGAATAACATAATCTTTTGGCATAAGGTCGACTCGTTGATCTAATACGAGGCCAGGACCAAATGTCCAGATGCCATAGCCATATTGGGCATATTTTGAAATCTCACAAAGTTCAAAAGGCAAAAGGTTTGTTATCGCAGAAAACCTAATTGTCCGTTGGGCTGTCGTATAAACATCGGAATTAATCGGATATTTTTTAATTTTGCTCTTGTTATTGCATCCCAACAAAAGAAGCATCAGAATGCCCCCAGAAAAGATCAAAAAAAAATATTTATGTTCAAAAAATTGTTTTATAAAAGCCATTCTTACTCCCATCAAAAACTAAGTATGTAATTGTAGCAAGATATCATAGTTTTTTCCAAACTTTGAATAACTACAAGCCGATATTATCTATCATTATATAGATCGTGACAACGACGCTAGTTATTATACTAAATCCAATAGTATAGCCCGTTATTATTGGTATATATCTGTGGAGGAGACTATGAGATAGAGAGATGCTCTCCATGGTGAGCGATCTTTCTCAAAAGCAAATTATCGCAATTAGAGTGATAAAATGAATATAAAAAATTTTTAACGGCGACAAACAATAATATTGCATAAAAAATCCATCTCGTTATAGTTCGACACGCTATCAAAAAGATTTAAATCTATTTAATTAACAAAACCTTATCAAGGTTTGCCGCCACATAACCTGAATTGCTATTTGGGACAACTTTATAGGCATGGTGTATCACATTACTATCTTCTATATCAAGAACCACGAAATTATATCCCCAAAATACATGCGCCTGTTTTACCGGTGCCTTCATGAATGAAGGATTGTCTATTGCGGCCCCTGCGCCAGCAGTAATTGTTTGGATAAGGAGTTGTGAAGATGATGGCTGCGGATTCCATCGTGAATATAAATGTTCATGCGCACAATAAAACATGTCAAATTTGTATGTTTTAGCAATATCCCGAATGGCATACGTGGAAGTTCCCCTCGTCGTTACTGGATATAATGCACCAACCGGCCAACCTTCGGGTGAGAAAGCCGGTCCATGTGTAAAGACAAATTTGTGTGATGCAGTTGAAGAACGTGCTTGTTCTCTAAACCAATCGATTTGCTCTGTATCATAGCCATTGTCCCATTGATAAGCACCCACATTAGCAAAACCAAATCCATCAAGAATAACAAATAATGTTCGCTCATCACCACTGCCATATTCAAATGAATAGACAAGCTTTTTGTAGTTAGTTGGTCCGTTATTTGGCATATTACTAAAAATAGACTGATATTGTCCTTGTAAAACATACTCAGTCCATCCTGTCCTACCGTATAAATCATTGTTACCAACAACTGTATAGAAAGGTATTCCATTCAGCGTTTGCGTCATGAAGCTTTTCCATACATTTAACGTGTTGTCAGCAAGGACATAAGGACTTGGGTCACTTTTGGGAAAGCAACCGCGAACCATATCTCCCAAAAAAATTACAAATTCTGGGCGTGGATCGAGTGCGACAATTTGTGAATTAATGAAAGACAGAACCGGACGATTAAAAATCTCTGACTGTGTTGTGGCGCGGCAATCTCCATAGACAACACAACGAAATCCAAAAACTTGTACAATGGCTAAAAGCCATAACCCTAAAACATATTTAAAATTTTTCATATGACACCTTCCTTAAAAATTAATTACGAAGCCAATATTGGCGCTACCCAAGTGGCATTTTTTTTGAGTTGTCAAACAAGCACATTGATTAAAGCGTGTGGTGTACTTTGTAAATCGATATTGCAAGGAAAAGTCAATTGCACAATGCCTACTAAAAAGATATGAAAATCCACCGTCACAAAGTAAACAGGCTGATTTTCTTAAGACCTTATTCCTCGTATTATTAATAATTGTTGTATCTGAAACAACAACGGTAAAATTATCGTCATCAGCTACATGTGGGCAAACAGTTAGACTCGTGCATTGTTTAGTTAAGAATAGTCCTGGCCCTAGAGCAAGATACGTTTGCCAACAGCCAAATGGCGCGTATTCTTTTTCATGAAAGCGCCATCGATAAGCGAAAGGCAATGCCAGCGTAACAGCAAAACCACGTGAATTTAAATAGGTAGTGGCAGATCCGTACGCACAGTTGCACGGATCATTGGAAGAGAGATCAAAATAATTCACACCTGTACAAAGCCCGTGGCAATAATTTAAATGGTGATATTGGCAATCTAACCACAACCCAAAAGAGTTTTTGTGACGAATCCAACCCCCCAATTTCATCCCAACTAAAGGTCGCGCTTTTATTGTTTTAAGTTTGCATCGGTTAAAGCAGCTGGAAAGATCCTCTATGCCATAGGTATTTTTTGCTGATACACAGGTATATTTTTCACCCCCAAATACAATACCTCCATACG
>CAYPXP010000091.1:2502-3972 GCA_964414965.1 uncultured Pseudomonadota bacterium | reverse complement strand
TAATGTTAACATTATTTTTAATGAGCGAATAACTTTCTAATTATTTGACTCTTTCATTTCCTTATATTATTATGAATATGTATTCATAATGAACGTGAATTCGATAATTAACAGGTATTGATTAATAATATTTTAAAAGATAGGTGAAAATATGCCAAGATTTGATGGAACAGGTCCTCATGGAAAGGGCCCAAAGACAGGAAGAGGGATTGGTAAGTGTCGTGGAAAAGGTTGTGAAGGATGTCCTTTCTATGTTCAAAATTCAACGCCAAATGCCGACGCTGAGCATGAAGAGCTTAAGTATGAGATTGAGTCTTTGAAGAATGAAATTCAGCGATTAAAAGACAAGCTGAGCAATGGTTAGACCTTTAAAGCCGCGCAATATAGGTGGCGATGTAAAAATTTGTTATTTCAAGCCACAAGGGATTCCGCTAAGAAGTCTCAACGAAATTATTCTGGAGCCCGATGAATTTGAGGCGATACGGCTTCATTTGTATGAAGGATTGAATCAAACGCTTGCTGCCCAAAGTATGCAGATTTCTCAACCTACGTTTGCGCGAATTTTAGATCGGGCGCAGAAAAAAGTAGCTCAAGCGTTGATCGAAGGTGCTGCCATTAGAATCGAAAAAGAAGTTTAATTGAGTTACTTTTTCAGAGCTATGTAGATTTTTACTATCGAATTTTCGTTATTAGTGCTTTGTGAATCATACCATTCAAAATCATTAAACCTATATAGATTTAACTATTACAAAGCTAAAGTATATAAAGTGGCGTTCTAAGAAATTAGGAAGGGAACGTTAAACAAGGGAACGTTCGAATTACCATCCATGTTCTGAATAAGAAATGTGATTTTGAATAGATTCGATTGCTTGTTTATGACCTGGGAGAATATTGGTCGGAAGGTTTTTTATAGTGAAAAATCGGAGGTCGTCATGTTTATGAGGCTCCATATTTTGAAGTTGCATTTCGGTAATGTCAGCTTTAAAGCAAAGTGCTATAAATTCAGTTTCGGTACCTTTACGATGAAAAGTATGAACAAGTGTAAAGGCTGATTCAGGTAATTCAAGTCCAACTTCCTCATTTACCTCTCTCTTTATAGCATGAAGAGCAGTTTCATGAGGCTCTACTTTGCCGCCAACAAGGCTATAAAGACCATTTCCAAACTTAGCATTGCAACGTCTGATTAATAAAACATGATCTTTAGTATATAGAAATGCAAGTACAAACAAAGTAACCATAATATCCACTGTTTTTCATTTAAAATACTACAAGACGTCTTTTTGTAAAATATCCGAGTTTTGTGTTTTGTATTTCATCGTTATGCCTTTCAGCACATTATACATCTACACAACGCCCTGAATAAACCTAGAATAAACCTTTGTAATAGCCGCATCATCGATAGCAAGCCATCCAGGAAACTCTCGTGTAAGTTCTTTGATTATTTGCAAACTAAGCTCATGAATGAAATAA
>CAYPXP010000091.1:0-2402 GCA_964414965.1 uncultured Pseudomonadota bacterium | reverse complement strand
AAACTCTCGTGTAAGTTCTTTGATTATTTGCAAACTAAGCTCATGAATGAAATAATTGTTGCCTGATAAAAATATCATTGAACGATAAATTTTATCATGACTTATGCCGAGAGACTAGCTGTTTCTTCGCAGTTTTTACTCATAGTTGACAGGATTCCTTTTGTATAAACGATTTAAATGTATGGTTATTCTTAGCTTCATACGCCAGTAAAAATGGTGGATAAAATAAATTAAGCAAAATTGTTTTAAAGCAGAAAAACACTATACTTACAGCTTAGATACTGCAAAATAAAATTTTAATATTAAGTTGGGCTAAGCTGTTTTTCAATAAAAGTTTTCTGAAAATAAGATTTATAAAAACATAAAGGTAATCTGCATGCAAAAGCTATTCATTTTAAATTTAATGTTCTGTACTATTTGTAATCTTCAACCAATGATAAATAACCATGTTTTAACCGTTCAACCACTCGGTGGTGGATCTATAGGGTTGACGCAAGAACAGGTTAACGTTTTTGACTTTTTTTTAAATTTACAAGAGGGAGTGAGTGAAATATCAGTTGTTTCACTTCTTTATTCGCAGGAATCTTTTAGGCAACTTCTTCTTTTATTAACCGTTGAAAATGGCTTTTACGAATTAAGTCAGTTTTCAGTTGAGCAACTTATTGAAATTATCAGAATTGCCAATTATTTAGGATTAAACAAAGATACTCTTAAAGTTGCGATTGCCAAGAGATTTGCTTATTTAGTTCGTGAAGTTTCATGGCCTAATTATGAAAAAGATTTTCAGGTATTAGTAGATTTCTTTAGAGGTTCAGGTGGTGAAGAAATTTTCGAGCATGCTGTCTTGCCTTATCTCACATCTTCATATAAGCCATTGGGTTTACGTAAATGGAATCCTTTATATTTGTCTCCCGATGGAACCATGTTTATGACTCTTTTTAGATCTTGGAATATGAAAGTTGGCGATCCTTATACGGGCAAATCCATAACATCGCTTCTTGGTGATGATATAAGATGGTGGAGATGGTCACCAGATAGTACCAAAATAGCATTGGTAAATATGGATAATAACATAACAATACATCAGATAGTACCCCATCACAAAAAATTAATAAAATTTTTGGGGGGGGAAGAGACGGTTAGTGACGTAAAATGGTCTCCTGATAGTACGATGCTTGCAGGTATTTGTGGTGAGTGTGCACAAATATGGGATGCGACTACAGGGAAAGCTTTGCTTTCAGTTGTTCATAATGGCAATGAGGTGAGATTAGATTGGTTGCCAACCAGCGATAGAATAATGATAACATCTCTCGATGATCAAGAAGTAAGAATATGGGATGTTACTCAACAAAAAGTTTTGTATAATTTGACACTTGCGGGAAATGTAGGTGAAAACCATATCTCTCCTGATGGAAAAAAATTAGCGGTAAAAGAAGGCTATTCTTTCCAAATAATAGACTTGTCTACTGGTGAGCCTTCGCAGCTTTTTTGGCAGCAACAAGATTCCTATGGTATCAGTAAAGTAATGTGGGCTCCTGTTGGAGATAAGCTAGCGATTTTAAAGGGCGATCATTCTGTTGAAATATGGGATGTTGTTTTTTCTCAATTGTTGTTTACTATACCTTATTGTTCTTTTGGCATAATGTGGTCTCCTATAGCTGACAAAATAGCAAATGCCTTCGATAAAGAGGTGGTTGAGATATGGGATGTTACAACGGGACAACGAATGCATATGCTTTCTGAGCATGATTGCATTTTTGATTTAAAATGGTCGGAAGATGGAACAAAATTGTTGGTAAAAAGTCGCAATGGGAAGTTGTGGGATATCAAGACCGGTAAATGCTTGCATACGTTTAATTATGGTGAGGTAAATGATTTACATTGGTTGAATGATGGGAGTGTGATGAGTTCAGGGGAAGAAGGCGTAACCGTATTGCCACGATTGAATGGCATAGAACAAAAATTGTTAACACTTCGTGCAATAAGAGATTTTTGTTCTGAAGATAAAATAAAGATGTCTAGAGGTTCTTCTTTGAAACAATGCTTTAATAGTTTGCCTCGGCCGGTACAAAAACAAATTAAACCAGGTTGTTGTACGATTTTGTGATTATAAGAATGATGAAAAATTTTTTCTTAATCTTTTATATATTATTTTACTTGCGAGCTTTAACCTTCAAGCAATGGTGAATGATTATGTTTTCATGTCAAAGCTTTTACATCTTTTTATAAAATTGTGGTTTTTCTGTGAGTTCTGATTTTTATTGTGTCGCCCAGAATGCTCCAAGAGCTTTAAAGCCACGACCTAAAGGCCGTGGCGCGTTACTATCTTCTTGTTTCAGCCAAAAATTCGAAGTCTATTTGCTCATCTTTTATATACAAAATTAAGCTTCAGAAGACCTCTA
>CAYPXP010000090.1:0-4008 GCA_964414965.1 uncultured Pseudomonadota bacterium | reverse complement strand
TAGTATCGAAATGAATCGCACCTCTAAAAAACCAAAACTCAAACTTATTCCGCAAATACAACTTGCTTGGACAAAAGACTTTTTCTTAAAAAGACATATACTTAAGGCACAACTCTGTGGACCAAGAACCTGTTTCTGCGTACATGGTATGAAACAACCGGAAAGCTGTTTTGTAGGGAGCGCTTCATTGAATTTTATATTTAATAACTGCTCCACTTTTCTAGTCCGTTATGATGCACAAGTTAGAAGTAATTTTGTAATAAATGCTTTTAGAGTTGGATTGCAAACACGATTCTAAATAGACAGATTTGAAAAATAAATTTCACAAAATTATTAATCAGAAAATATCTCTCAAAGGAATAGTTCATGAGATTTTCATTTTTGTTATTGCTTCCCTTAACAACAATATTTTTTTCTTATTCTTCTGGTATTGAAACTTTTGATTCATTACTTCAAAAATCATATAATTTTAGCCAAAAAATTAATTTTCCTACGCAAGCCAATCAAATAAGTGTCATTACTCATAATGATAAAATCAAACAGTCTGAAATAACCAGACATGCCAACAATGTAAGACCTATTATATATAAACCTGTTATGAATTTGATTGAAGAATTTATTATATTTAAAAAGCATTATGGCACTCCTATAGAACAAAAATTATATGCTCAAATGACTAAATTACAATTTGTAGATCGGCTTTTAACCAAGCGACCATTAATGTTTATGACAAACAAAGACTGGTATCTTTTGAGAGATGGGACAACGGGAAATGGAAATTTTGAAAATATTGGAACTTATCACGAACAAGCGCCGCTCACCCTTGAAAATTATCTTTCATATGATGAGATACAAATATCAGCATTACTTGGCGTATCAGTGCCAACCTATTTTATTAATAATGGCAATCGCACTAATCAAGCCATTCCCACCAATGTTAAATATTATGAAGAACAAGGTATTTATGTAGGACTCGTTGGTGCACGATTCGAAAAGCCAGGCCTTATGGAATGGCAACATATGATTATAACGCCTGATCAAAATAAGACTGAAACTGGTTATGGGAACAATCCGTGTTTAGAAAATCCTCAGGCAAAATTATTAGCTATCTGGGCCCATTTATATAATGAAACCTTTGCAACTTTCGAAAAGGCACAATCTGATACTTCAGAACGTTATATCAAATTAGGAAAAGATATTTATTTAGATTCCATAATTTATAAAAAACGTATCAAAATAGCTGCTGAATCTTTTTTAGTCGAAGCGAATGAACGTGGAAGAGAACAAAATAAGAACATATATTGCCATATTGTTGGCTTAGGCCTCAGCTGCTGGAAAATAGATTCTAGACAAAACAAACTCACGTTAGAAGCTTATAGCGATATTTTAAGAGAAAGAAATCTACCATATATATCAGATCTCGATTTTAGCTACTTCAACAACCAATATCATTCTTGCGGCGGAATAAAAAACTTAGAAACTTTTGCAACAAAAACCAATGCTATTACTATTCACTTTTCCAATCGTAATGCAGCTGACAAATTAATCGGCAAAGATTCTGGAAAACTGCTGGTAGCAATGTATGCATGGGATGGCAATGCCTATCCCGGAAATGAATATTGGGACAATTGTCTTATCGCCTCAGGGGATCCGGCAGCCGCTTGCTGTTCAACTATTCCGGAATTACAAAATCCTTTAATTAATTCAAATGTTTCCTCAAAAAAACTGTTCGTAATTAATTAATATTTGATTTTTGATGTTCAGGACAACATAAGGCAGTGCGACCACCAATTTTGATTTTTTCTCAATACTCAACGAAAAAAGAGCCGATCATTGAAAGTTTTTCATTGTTTCATTTACTACCAAAGAGAGACGTAAATAATTTACAAACTAATTTACTCCTGGTAGGTTAAAGAAAATAGGGAAATATATGAAAATCACGATTTTCCATAGCTCTTGTTGTTGTTGCAATAAAAAATTAGTGGGGAACGTTTGATTTCATAAAAAATATAACAAACAATAAAAAACCTCCCCCAACACCGGGGGAGGTTTTTTATTTAACGCAAAGGAGAAAGGCGTTATGAACAGCTCAATTGCTGTTATTAATAACAATAACTTAAAGCCTCATGAACAGATCAAAAAAAATTATCTAAAGAAATTGCTTCATCAAATAAAGGGTGATGGATTCATCGACAATCCAATTATCGTTGATAAAAACACTATGATTATTCTCGATGGGCATCATCGATTCAATGTTCTTAAACAATTAGGGATCAAATCTTCTCCGGTGTATTTTTGTAGACTACCAAGATAATACTATTCAAGTAATTTCCTGGCGCCATGGTAAAAACATAACTAAATCTATGGTTATAGAAGCTGGACTAAGCGGTAAATTACTTAAACCAAAAACCTCAAAACATATATTTTCTTATAAACCACTTGGTCTAAAGATCCCTTTGCAAACATTAGGACAATCAAATGAACTATAAAACCCTGCTACAAACCATCGGCAATACACCAATGGTAGAATTAAAACGATATACACCAAATAAACGAGTAAAAATTATAGCTAAATTAGAAGGATCAAATCCGGGCGGATCAGTAAAGGATCGTATTGCCTATGCAATGATTTACAATGCACAAAAAAATGGTCTTTTGAATAATAATAAAATAATTATTGAGCCAACCAGCGGTAATACTGGTCTTGGATTGGCAATGATATCGGCTATTTTGGGCTATAAATTTACTGCCGTCATTCCAGAAAGTGTCAGCCTTGAACGTCGCAAATTATTAGAAATGTATGGCGCCCAACTTCATTTAACCGATGGTAAAAAAGGAACAAATTTTGCCATAGAAACAGCACATCAACTAGTGAAACATAATCCACACAAATACGTGATGCTCGACCAGTTTAACAATACAGCCAATATATTTGCTCATTACACCACCACAGCCCCTGAAATTCTCAGTGAAGCTCCAAACCTTACCCATTTTGTAGCAGGCATGGGAACTGGCGGAACATTAATGGGCGTTGGCAAACGACTTAAAGAATACAATAACAATATTCAAATTATAGGAATTGAACCAAAACCGGGCTCAACCATCCAAGGACTGCGCAACATGGCCGCTTATACTCCTTCCATATTTAACGCAAAAAAACTAGATAACACCTTACACATTGAAGAAGATGAAATTGCCTTTGAACTAGCACGTGACATCTTTAAAAAAGAAGGCCTCTCTGTCGGCATGTCCAGTGGCGCAGCATTATGGGGTGCCATTAAACTAGCAGAACAGATACAAGAAGGAACGATTGTAACCATTTTTCCTGATCGCGGAGATCGCTATGTAAGTACTTCGATGTTTACTTGTGCACAGCAATCAGCTATTTAATTTGTACAAACTATGACGAATTTTATAAACAAATCAATCTTCACGAATAATTTTGCTGCGCATTTTTTTAATTTGACTGTGCTGCATTTTAGATTGTAATCGTGCCTCTTTTGCAGCTTTTGATTGGCGTGTTTTTATACGTTTTTTAGGAACATATAAAGCACGCCTAATTTTTTGAGCAAGAATATTAAGGGCCATCTCTTTGTTCTGTTGTTGACTACGTGAAGCTCCATAATGGATAACAATATCACCCTCATTGGTTATTATATTGGCCAAGTTGCTGAGCACTCGATCCTTTTGTTGCTCATCAAGTACCTGTGTGTTTTTAATATTCCATCGCAACGTTATTCGTGTGTTACTTTTATTAACATGTTGTCCACCAGGACCACCGGAGCGACTTACTAAAACCTCAATCTCTTGCAGCGGAACCACTATCCCATTCTTTATAACTAACTCATCGCTCATCATACTTCCTTTTTAATACTTAAAAACTAAAAGAGCCCTCAAACCTGAGAACTCTTTACACTACTCACTATCCAATCTCTTAACTTACTTTTTTCTCAAAGAATAACCAACAACCGCCCCGATTGCTGCACCCACCAAAGCATTTCTTGTATT
>CAYPXP010000089.1:0-4025 GCA_964414965.1 uncultured Pseudomonadota bacterium | reverse complement strand
CAATAATAAAAAACGGTTGATTTAAACAAAAAGGAGCTGCGATTTGCAGCCCCTTTTTTATTTTCAAAAATCAAAAATTTACATCATTCCTGGCATGCCACCCATACCACCATGAGCATGAGAGTTTTCTTTCTTGTCTTCAGGAAGATCAGCAATAATTGCTTCGGTAGTCAATAATAATCCAGAAATAGATGCCGCATTTTGCAATGCAAAACGAGCAACTTTAGCAGGATCAATAATGCCAGCTTCAACCATATTTACATAGCGACTATTACGAGCATCAAAGCCGTAATCGCCTTTTTCGCTACGTACATTGTTGACAATAACCGATGCATCTTCACCAGCATTTTCAGCAATAATTCTCATCGGCGCTTCTAATGCTTTTCTCACAATTTGAACACCAAGTTTTTCATCACCGGTAAGCTCAAGTTTATCAAGACCACTTTGAGCACGTAACAATGCGACACCACCACCGGCAACAATGCCTTCTTCAACAGCAGCGCGCGTCGCACTTAATGCATCTTCAATACGATCTTTTTTCTCTTTCATTTCAGTCTCAGTTGCCGCACCGACCTTAATAACGGCAATGCCACCTGATAATTTTGCTAAACGTTCTTGGAGCTTTTCTTTATCATAATCAGATGTCGTGTTTTCAAGCTGCATTCTGATTTGTGCGATACGATTTTTGATATCTTCTGCTGAACCCTGTCCATCAACAATCGTTGTCGTATCTTTGGTAATTACTGCATTTTTGGCAGTTCCAAGATCTTCAAGAGAAATAGTTTCTAGCGAGAGCCCAAGATCTTCTGAAACCATCTTGCCGCCAGTCAAAGCAGCGAGATCTTCCAACATAGACTTACGACGATCACCAAAACCAGGAGCCTTAATGGCAACTACTTGTAACGTGCCACGAATCTTGTTAACAACTAATGTTGCCAATGCTTCGCCTTCAATATCTTCTGCGATAATAAGAAGCTGTCTGCCACCACGTGCAACTCGTTCTAAAATAGGAACAAGCGCCTTCATGTTGGTAATTTTCTTTTCAACAATTAAAATATAGGGATCTGAAAGTTCAACCGTCATCTTTTCGGCATTGGTTACAAAATAAGGCGATAGATAACCGCGATCGAATTGCATTCCTTCTACAACTTCAATCGAACTCTCCATCCCTTTTGCTTCTTCCACGGTGATTACACCATCTTGTCCAACTTTTTCCATCGCTTCGGCAATTTGATGGCCAATAACTTCATCATTATTAGCTGAAATTGTCGCAATTTGCTCAATCTCTTTTTTGCCACTAATGGTCTTAGCTTGATCTTTAATAGCCTTAACTGCAGCAGAAACAGCTTTTTCAATGCCGCGTTTCAATTCCATAGGATTGGCACCAGCCGTCACAAACTTATTGCCTTCATGAAAAATCGCTTGAGCCAATACAGTTGCGGTTGTAGTTCCATCACCAGCGACTTCAGCCGTCTTACTGGCAACTTCACGAACCATTTGAGCACCCATATTTTGGAATTTATCTTTTAATTCGATCTCTTTAGCAACAGTTACCCCGTCTTTTGTTATCGTTGGCGAACCAAACGATTTTTCAAAAGCAACATTGCGACCCCGAGGTCCAAGCGTAACTTTTACTGCATCAGCTAAAGTATCAACACCCTTCATAAGCTCATTGCGAGCTTCTTGTCCAAATAAAATTTTCTTTGATGACATAGTATAAATGCTCCGATTATTGTTCAACAATTCCTAAAACATCTTCTTCGCGAATAATTAAGCAATTATCGTCAGTTTCAGTACCGGCGTATTTCGCAAAAAAGACTTGATCACCTTCTTTAACTGTTAATGGCGCAAGTTTGCCATCAGCAGTAATGCGACCAGCTCCAACAGCTAAAACTTTGCCAATTTGGGCCTTCTCTTTAGCTGATGAAGGAATAACAATTCCTCCTGGTGTTCGTTCATCTTCTTCAACACGTTCAACCAAAATACGATCATATAAAGGTTTGATTTTTTTCATGTAAAAACTCCTTTGTACTATAATTCATTTTCTTAGTTAATTATAAGCAAAAAACAGAACTTTGCAAATGCAAATCTTATAATGATAGACTCAGATTTCTTTAATTACTTATTATACATATTTTGAGAAAAACATTTAGAAGAACCGCTCATATTTTTCAATCTAAAATCTCTCATAAGACGGTATAACTCCTCCATTTATAACCTCCATTACAACCTTCATTTTCTTAACCTCAAACGTCTAACAACTATGCTTTTTCTTTTTCTTCTTTTTCTCGAATATTCTTTACTAATTCTTCTACTTTTTCAGGGGTAGGTTGATAGATATCAATAATATTGCCACCTGGATCCTTGATGCTGGTCATAATGCCATGAACAGCTTCAATTGGTTCTCGAACAAATTCAACGCCTTTTGCTTTAAGTTCGTCATAGGTCTTTTGGACATTAGAGACTTCCATAATGATTCCGGTATGACGATCAGGCAACTCTTGATCAGTAGGACAAAGACCTAATTTTACATCACCAACACTCAACTCAGCCCATTTACCTTCTAAATGAAAAACAACAGGAAAAGACATTTTTTTATAAAATTCAACCGCTTTTTCCAGATCGCCTTCCATCAAAATCAACATGCCAACTTTTATATCATTTTGCATTTAATCGTTCCTTCCTTAATTAGCCATTCTAGCTTGTATTATATCATAATTAACTCAAAGGAAAAACACCGATTAATTCTTTTAAAAAAGGATTAATCCATTCAACATTTTTAAGTTTTTATTGCATATTGTTGATTTTTATATTTTTTTAATATATGATTAGTTACAAGATGGGGTTATATACGAATAGGAATTTAAAATGGTTAAAATATTTCCTTCATTAATGTCTGTAAATATTTTGCATCTTAAAGAAGAAATAGATAAATTAACGCCATTTTCTGATGGTTTTCATTTAGATGTTATGGATTTTCACTTTGTCCCAAATCTTACGTTTGGACCAAGTATTGTTAATGCCATCGCAAAGGCGACTCCTAAACCCGTATTTGTACACTTAATGATTGAACACCCAGAGAATTTTATTGATTACTTACAATTACCTGAAGGATCGATTGTAGTCTTTCATAAAACAACCACTCCCAAACCAAGCAATCTTATAAAGGCAATTAACAAAAAGGGCTGGAAGGCTGGCATCGCTTTAGATCCAGATGAATCGATTGAAAATGTTCTTCCATTACTCAACGAACTCGATTATGTCTTAATTATGTCAGTTCGTCCCGGTTTTGCGGGTCAAGAATTTATCCCACAGACTCTGGATAAAGTAAAAAAATTACGAATTTATCGCAAAAAAAATAAACTTAACTTTAGAATCGCCATCGATGGTGGTGTTAATAAAGAAAATATTCAAGAAGTAGTCAAAGCTGGCGCCGATGATATTGCCATGGCCTCAGCTATATTCAAAACTAAAGATCCCGTTAAAGCTCTGAAAAATTTAAAGAAATTAGCCAAAGAAGCTTAAAAAACCCTACGGGGAAATGGAGGAAGCGCTCGCGTTTATCGAAAGATTAACCGAGCGCTCACTTATTTAAAACATATTTTTATATTTTACCTACTACTCACACAAAAAGTTTTAAAAAAACATATAATCATTCAACTTGTTTTTAAAAACCTTCTTTAAACTCTTTACTTTTCTATTAGGAATATCTTAAGCTTAATATAAGAAGGTTTCACATAGAGTGTAAACCAATTTAAAAAAGGAGCGTTATGAAAAAGTTATTATTAAGTTTGCTTGTTTTTGGTATAACAAGTTACGCTGCCGCCGGTACAAGTTATTTATGTGTTAAAGATTTAAAAGATAGTTGTGAACTAGATAATCCTGGTAGCTGCCCTAAAAACGTAGGTCATTCTAATTATATTGAAATGACAAAAGTAACGTTGGGTGAAAATGTTAAAGGCAATGCTACTGGCCGTCGTACCCAGTGTAGACAGTATTATAAAACGAGCGATGTTCACGTTATT
>CAYPXP010000088.1:0-4080 GCA_964414965.1 uncultured Pseudomonadota bacterium | reverse complement strand
AATATAATCTTTATCGTCAAAAATACTGCGGATGTGAATTTTCTATGATATAATTGAAATATTAAAAAGTCTGCCTATGTCTCAAAATATCTTAATATACATAAATGAGGTTTCCGAAAAGTATAAGACTGGTCGTGCCGGCGAACATGCATATAGACCAACTTTTGAAAAGCTCATTAAATCCTTAGATCAGAAATTAGGGGTTATTAACGACCCCAAGCGTACAGAATATGGTGCCCCCGATTTTATATTTGTAAGAGGCGATCTTATTGCTGGTTATGCTGAAACTAAAGATATTGATGCAGATCTTGATAAAGTCGAAAAAACCGAACAAGTAAAACGCTATCTAGGCTATTCAAATCTAATTCTTACCAATTATCTTGAATTTCGCTTTTTTAGAAACGGGGAACGTTATGGTGAGTCAATTATTATAGGAAAGATTAAAGACAACAAAATTCATGTGCAAGAAGAATCTGTTAGTCTTCTTCATGGTGCTATAACTGATTTTCTTACTGCAAAGCCTGAAGCAATTAAAAATGGTGTTCGTTTAGCAAGAATTATGGGAGGCAAAGCGCGCCGTATTCGTGATAATGTTAAAAAATTTCTTGCTATGGAATCGGGGAATAATAAGGAGCTTGCTCGCATGTATGAAACCATTAAAGAACTTCTTGTTCACGATCTTACCTTGGAATCCTTTGCCGATATGTACGCACAAACGCTTGTCTACGGGCTTTTTGTTGCGCGCTATTATGATGATTCACCGGCTAACTTTACTCGTCAGGAAGCACGCGATCTTATCCCAGCGTCTAATCCGTTCTTACGTCATTTCTTTGACCACATAGCTGGTGCCGATTTTGACCAACGCCTCGCCTATATTGTCAATGAGTTATGCGAAGTCTTTCAAGTTGCAAATGTACAACAATTAATGAGTCAGTATTTTCAGAAAGATCTTTGGGGGAAAGAGACTAGTGAACCAGACCCGGTTATTCATTTTTATGAAGATTTCCTTAACGAATATGATCCAGTTTTACGAAAGAAAATGGGTGCTTATTACACTCCTTTGCCGGTAGTACGTTTTATTGTTCGAGCAGTTGATCATATATTACAAAAAGAATTTAAACTTGTTGATGGTCTTGCTGAGACTTCAAAGCTTCCGAATGGACTTCATCGCGTGCAAGTTCTTGATCCAGCTGTTGGCACTGGTACTTTTATCAGCGCGGTTATTAGAATAATTTATGGGCGGCTTTTAAAAACCGGGCAGAAAGGCCGCTGGCCAACGTATGTACATCATGATCTCTTGCCACGTCTTTACGGGTTTGAGCTTATGATGGCGCCATATACTATTGCGCATCTAAAATTAAGTATGGCCTTTAAAGAAACTGGTTTTTGGAAATTCAATCGGCGATTAGGTATATATCTTACAAATTCACTTGAACAAAGTACTCCACAAGGCACTCTCAATTTATTTGGCTTTGCTGAAAGTTTGACCGAAGAATCAAAAGAAGCATCAAAAATTAAAAACGAGAAGCCCATTATGGTTGTTATTGGTAATCCACCCTATAGTATAAGTTCTTCTAATAAAGGCGAATGGATTTTAAATCTTATTAAGGACTACAAGAAAAATCTTGGCGAACGAAAGATAAACCTTGACGATGATTACATCAAGTTCATCCGCCTTGCCGAGCATTTTATAGAGAAAAACGGAAGCGGCATCGTGGCGATGATAACTAACAATTCATTCATAGATGGTATTACTCATCGTCAAATGAGAAATCATCTACTTGAAACATTTAATCATGTTTATATTTTTGATCTTCATGGCAACTCAAAGAAAAAAGAAAAAACACCAGACGGTGGCAAAGATGAAAATGTCTTTGACATCCAGCAGGGCGTGGCAATCTCTATATTCGTGCGCAGGGTAGGCGATAAGAAAGGTCTTAGCACTGTTCATCATGCCGAACTTTATGGCAAGCGAGAAGATAAATTCAAAGCGCTCAATGAAAGCAATATACAAACTATTAAATGGAAGAAGCTTGATTATTCAAAGCCATATTACTTCTTTGTGCCGAAAGATTTCGGGTTGCAAGATGATTACGATAAAAATTTTTCAGTTACAGATTTATTCAATGTATATTCAGCAGGAATAAAAACTAAGGTTGATAATATTGCTGTTGATTTTGACAAGAAATTACTCGGCACAAGAATAGAAGATATTATTACTCATAAATATCCCTTAAGAGAGATTATCCAAAAGTTTGATTTAAATCCAAAAACCACATGGGAATACAATAATGTATTGAAGATTGATTATAATGATCATTGTTTAACAAACTATGATTACAGACCTTTTGATCAGAAATATATTTATTATGATAAAAATTTTCTTTCGAGAAGTCGATCTCGGGTTATGGAAAACTTTTTTAATAAAGATAATATAAGTATTGAAACTTCGCGTGTTGGTGATTATATTTTTGTTTCTAAAAATATTTCTGACGAACATTTTGTTTCAGACAATTCTTTTAAATTTCCCCTTTATTTATACTCTGAAGATGGTTCACGCATACCAAATTTGAAAAAAGAAATTGTTGATGAGATAGAAAGAATTGTTGGCAAGATTTCTCCAGAAGATATTTTTGACTATATTTATGCTGTTCTTTACTCACCAAGTTATCGAGAAAAATATAAGGAATTTCTAAAAATTGATTTTCCGTGCGTGTCATATCCAAAAAATGCAAAGAATTTTAAAGAGCTTGTCACACTTGGTGCTGAATTACGCTCACTTCATCTACTCGAATCACCAAAGGTAAAACAATTCATTACTACCTATCCCATTGCCGGATCAAATGTTGTTGAGAGGCCGATTTATAAAGATGACAAGGTGTTTATTAATGGAGATCAGTACTTTGGTGATGTTCCTGAATTAGCATGGAATTTCTACATCGGTGGTTATCAGCCCGCTCAAAAATGGCTTAAAGATCGCAAGAGCCGAACTTTAACTAATGAGGATATCGAGCACTATCAAAAGATAATTGTGGTTCTCACCGAAACAGAACGCATTATGAAGGAAATAGATAAAATTTATCAAGAATACGTAATATGATCTCAAAAAAATATCATTTATTTTTAGATGAAACGGGTGACCACGGACTTTCTTTTATAGATAAAAATTTTCCCTTATTTTTATTGGCGGGGTGTCTTTTTGAGGATGAAGAATTAAAAAACATAGAGAAAGTAATAAATGATTTCAAAAAAGAGTTTTTTGAGACAAATGAAGTCATTCTTCATTCGCGCAATATTAGGAAATGTGAAGGTGCTTTTCAGATTTTGTTTGATTTGGAGGTAAAAAAGAAATTTTATGAACAGTTAGATAAAATAATTAGCGAGGCTAATTTCACTATTATTGGTTCGGGAGTAAACAAAAAAAACCATATAAAAAAATATGGCAAGGGTGCTAAAGATCCTTATGCTCTTTCACTGTCTTTTATTATGGAGCGTTTGATATTCTGTTTAGATAAAAAAGGGATAGACGCAATTGTTAATATAAGAATTGAAAAGAGAGGCAAAACAGAAGACCAACAACTTCTTAATCAGTATAACAAGATATTAGATAAAGGAACTTATTATGTTTCTTCTGAACGATTAAGAAACAGGATCAGTAATTTTGAATCATTCTTTAAAAAAGATAATATTATCGGATTACAGATTGCCGATTTGTGCGCATATCCATTAGCAAGACATATTTTAAATCCGAAACAACCATATCCTCCTTTTGATATAATAAAAGACAAAATTTATTGCGATGGTAAGGGGAATTACGATGGTTATGGTCTTAAAGTCTTTCCTTAATAAAAGCAAAAAGTCCCTTGCGGGACCCTATGCCGACCGGGAGACACCCCGATCCAATGATTATATGTTAGCATAGTATAAAAAGATTTGTCAATCAAAGTTATCCACAAAAAATGTTACTATTTATAGAACTAAAAATTTCTAACGAGGTCAATCCTCATAAATTCAAATTTTTTATGTTATAATATATCCAGAAAAACGGTGGGCGATAATTTTAAAATAAAACTATGCCCA
>CAYPXP010000087.1:0-4161 GCA_964414965.1 uncultured Pseudomonadota bacterium | reverse complement strand
GTGTACTGTTTAATCTTAAATTCTTTGTTATATTGCTAATATCAATTTTGCTACATAGCAATAAATAAAGAGCCCCATAATATCCATACCAGTGGCTAAAAATGGTGCTGCTGCAAAAGCGGGATCCAGACCAATTTTACGTAATATAAATGGAATAGCGCTTCCTAATAAAACTGAGGCCATGACAACAGTGCCAATAGATGTGCCTACTGCTAAACTGATTGCTAGCCCTTGCTTACTTATGTAAAATACACGGAAAAATGCAGCGATAGCCAGAACGGTTGCGAGACAAATGGACATGAAAAACTCTCTATTAAGAAACTTTTTCAAATTAGAAGAGCTAATTTCACCTGAGGCAAGTCCTTGTATAACCACAGCTGATGTTTGTGTACTGGTATTGCCTCCTGTACTGATGAGCATCGGTATAAATAAGGTCAGCGCATCAATAAGCAATACTTCATAATGGCCAATGATAAACGAGGTTATCGATTCGGCAAACATAAGAACTACTAAAATAATCCCTCTTTCAAAAAAAAGCCTGAAAAATGATGTTTCAAAATACGTATGTTTTAATTTGGCCATTGCTGATATGCGAAGAATATCTTCACTCGCTTCTTCTTCTAAAATATCAACAAGGGTTTCGGCGGTGACAGCCCCTAGAAAGTAATCAGCTTGGCCGACAACGGGAGCTGAAGTTATTTGATAATAGCGCATTTTTTGGGCTACCATCTCTTGATCGTCGACAACTTGAGCAATATAATCATTTTCTTTCATAAATTCGACGAGTTTAGTCTTAGGCTTTTGTAAAACCAAATCTTCAAGGCCAATATGACCCACTAATTTATTTGCTTTATCCGTAAGATAAATAGTTTTGTGAAGTTCTTGTTCAGGACTAATACGTTGTAACAAATGAATACTTTTTTCAACAGTTAAATTCTTATTAAGGCTAACCACATTGATATCCATAATGGTACCAACGGTGTTCTCTTTGAGTTTAAGTAATTTAATTACTTTTTCGCGATCTTTTTTTCGTAAAAGACTAAAATATTTTTTAAGTTCTTCATCAGTGGTAAAGTCGGATAAATCTGACAAATCATCGATCGACATATTTTCTAGGAATGCCAAACGCTGTTTATCATCAACTACGTTTAACGCGAAAGCTTTAAAAGAATTCGGAAGATATTCAACAATTTCTTCTTGTTGTGTTTTTTCAAAAAGAAGAAATAATTTGTTAAAGGTTTCTTCTGATTGATTTGATAGAAATTGAGCAATATCAGCATCATGTAAAAGAGTAAGCTTTTGAAAAAAGCGAGCGCCTTTTTCTGTTTGTTCAGTTAAATCGGTAATATTTTCATCAAGTTCTTTAAAGAAATCTTGCGGAGTCATCGTATTACCCCATTTTTAAATAGCCAAAGTATCTTCTTTTTATCCTAAACGAAAGGATTAATACTGTCTATTAAATTATACTCATAGTCATAATTTTGATGAAATGTTATATGAAAAAATGTTTTTTTGCTACAATAAAAATATGAGGAATTTATGATAATAGATAATCAAATTGAACCTGGAACTGTTTTTACGTTAACTATCAAAGCTGATGAGGCAAACCAGCGCTTAGATCTCTATTTAACCGCTCAGTTTAAAAATTATTCACGTAGTTTTTTTAAACGGTTACTTACCGAAGGGTTAATAACAATTAATGGCAAAGAGGCTAAATCGGGACAGATATTAAAAAAGGGAGAAGTTCTAATCGTAACATTTCCTAAACTTCCTCCCGTCTCTTCACTCAAAGCATTTGATACTAAGCTTGCAGTAAAGGTGATTGCTGAAGAACCAGATTTTTTGGTTATTTATAAACCTGCGGGCCTAATGGTTCACAAACCTAATCAATATTCAGAAGAAGTCACGTTGGTTGACTGGCTTCTTGCCTCATATAAAAATTTACAAGGCATTGGGTTATCAGAGCGTCCGGGCATAGTCCATCGACTAGACAAAGATACTTCAGGTCTCTTAATTGTAACACGCACCAATCCAGCACACGCTGCCTTTGGAGATTTGTTTAAAAATCGTGCAATAGAAAAGGTCTATTGGGCTCTGGTTAAAGGACATCCTGATCGTTCAGGCACCATAGAATTTCCTATCGGTCGCGATCAAAAACAGCGCAATCGTATGGCACATTTACCGCCGGGAAAAAGCCGTTATGCTACAACACAATACCAAGTTCTTGCTTACTACAAAGATTATTCGCTTGTTGAAGTTCGTCTGATTACCGGCAGAACGCACCAAATTCGTGTTCATTTTGCTGCCATTAGACACCCCGTATTGGGAGACAAATTATATGGCGAATCTTCTAAATTAATTGATCGACAAGCTTTACACGCAAAGAAATTAGCCTTTGATCATGAAGGCAAGCATTATTCATATGATTATCCGGTGCCCGAAGATATGCAAAAACTTATTGATATGCCCGTGATAACGAGTCTTTAGATTTTTATCAAACAATGAAGCGCTCGACTGATTAAAAACCGTCGTATCAGCGAAATTCGCCGTAAAAACACGGAAATTCGGCGACGTAGAATAAATCATTATGTTAGGTTTAGACATAAAATGATTTTAAATATAGACTATTTATAGCGTTTTATAGAGTTTAGGTAGGGGTTTTTATGAAAAAGTTATTATTGGCATTATTATTTTGTACACATCAATTGTCGGCAGACATATGGGGGACAAGCAAAAATCTGTTTTTTAATTATTGGCCACACCTGATTTATATTAATGCCATGATAAGTTCTTCTTATCTTGCTAACAATTATAAAACCATTTTACAAACTAAATGTACAAAGGTTGAACATAAGAAGTTATTAGATTTTATAAATACTTTCAATAAAGACACAAATTTAAATCTTTACTATGGTTTGCCAATTCATTTTTATACGGTCGATGCATTGGCTCTTGCACTGGGAAATGAAGATATACTTATAATACCGGAATATTATGATCTCATTTGCAAGACATTAGAAAAAGATAAACTTGGTGATAATGATATTGTAATTCTTAATATTTTTAAATTTATTATACTGCATGAGATTGGCCACCTTAAAGATAACATACTGCCTAAGCTAGTTTTAATGAATCGATCAGCTTGTATTATCAATATGATTTTATTTGAACTGTCTAAACGCCTGTATAATTTTAAATATTCCAAAGTAACCACTTATCTTTTATTGAATACTGTCTCTAATTATGTTTTAGGTTTATTTTTAAAGTCTGAAGAATTTAAAGCTGACGATAATGCTCAAGATATTGATTCAATGAAAGGCGGAATATCCTTTTTCAACAATATAATTAAATTAATGGAAAAAGATTCATTGAAAAAATTACAAATAATGGCTGATTTGAATCATCCGGCACCTAAAGATCGTCTTATACGCATAGAAAACCGATTAAAAGCATTGCAGGCAATGGCTGCTTAGAAATGATGTTATGCAATGTTTTTTCTGTACATTGAATAAAACCTTTTGAATCGCCATTAATGACGGGGGGCTCCTCCCGTCTTCGCAAATATGGTATTGCATTTTTGTCCCGCAAATGGCGGAGACTTTACTGTAAGCCCTTTATCAAAATCACTGATCGCGGCACAACACAATCCAAGAACGGATGTGTATAAAACGTTGCGTTATTTTTCTGAGTCGTAAGAGGCTGAGCAAAAAATAAGGCAGATTTACTATTAATTTTTTAAAAAAACTTTGAATGGTATAATGCAAAATACGAATGATGAAAACTTATTAGTAAAAAGTTGAAAAAATTAATAATTAAATTTTGGATGAAAAAACATTGATCTTAAAAACAACGTTCATATAAACTGACAATAATTGCCGTTATACTGGGAGGAATCTCTTCTGACAACAAAACAAGCATTATTAATGAAACAAAGTATTAAATTGTGTAAATATTATTTTTTAGCTTATAGGAAATAAATGATGAAAACTACAATACTTTTTCCTGGTTATGGGGCTCAAAACATTGGAATGGGTCAAACTTTTTACGAAAATTATCCTAATATTAAAAAGACCTTTAACGATGCGTCAAGCTACTTAAATATTGATTTTATAGCAAACTTCATTAAGCTTCACACATTTCTCCGATTGCCTGAATAGCAGC
>CAYPXP010000086.1:0-4223 GCA_964414965.1 uncultured Pseudomonadota bacterium | reverse complement strand
TAATTTCAGGGCCACTAATACTAATAAAGTATGCATCAGTTTCATTAGCTATAGCGCGAGCAATTAAAGTTTTGCCAGTTCCCGGCGGACCATAAAGAAGAAGCCCCCTAGGAGCGTTTATTCCTAATCTTTCAAATATTTGAGGAAATCTGAAAGGAAGCTCTATCATTTCTCTTATTCTTTGTATCTGGTTGGTAATGCCTCCTACGTCCTCATATGAGATTCTAATAGAATGAGTCTCATCGATATTTTTTGATTCTATGAGTATCTGCGTAGTTGGTTCTATGACAACGACTCCATCAGGAATCGTATTTAATACTTTAAAATCACAAGGTCCTGATCCAAAAAAAGTAGCTCTTACTATATCGCCCGTGATAATGGGACGATTTTGAATTAATGTACTTATATATTCTGTGTCACTTTTAAGTAGGCTGGAAGACATTGGCAAAAGTGTAATTTTTTTGGCTGATTTAGCCACCGACTTATAAATTTTAACACTCTCATCCAACCCAACTTGGGCATTTTCTCTCAATATTCCATCCATCTGAATGAGCAGTTTTCCTCTATCTTCCGGATAACTAGGCATCACCTTAGCAGGGGTTCTTTTTTTGCCTTCTACGATTATAATTTCGCCCGCCTCTAAATGAGACTCATTCATCGCATTCGGATCAATTCGCACTATTACACGGCCCACATCTTTGAGCAGTGCCTCTTTTACTTTTAACGTTAACATGTAGTTTTGCATTTTATTAAAGTTGTTTTTTAATTGTTATTTCCAATATTCCGTTTTTATAATTAAACTTAAGAGTTTCGGGTTTAATCTTATCCGAAAGTAAAAACTCATCATGGTATATTCTATCGCCACTTTGCGCCAAAATATCAAGAACCGTATCTTTTAAATGTACGTTAATATCCGCTTCCATTACACCAGGCATTTCAGCGTAAATTTTGATTTCATTTTTTTCATCAAAAATATCCGTAACCGGCGCTCGCTCTTTTTTAACAATGGGGCCTTTTGAGGTTTTTTTGATATTTCCAAATGTCTCAACCACAGGTTGCCTTCCAACAAGGTTACTTATAGAAAACCCAAAAACTACTTTCTTCCCACCCTTTAGAGAGCTTAGATCACTTTCTCCCTGGCCTGTCTTGACTTCCCCCTCTTTCAGCCCTGAAGCTAACTCCACAAGTTTTTCAATACCGGTAAATAAACCACCAAATAATCCTTCTTCGTTTTTCTTATCTTTTTTGTCAGCCATTGGATTCTTGCCCTTGCATTTTTTCTAAAGACTTCGCTGATAATACATGTTCATTGAGTTGAATACATTTTTTAATTATCTCCTCGGTGTTCTTTTTTATTATATTTTTATTTTTTCCAGCAGCAGAGCTGTTTAATTCAGAAACTAATACATCTACACAAGTCTGAATAATATCTTTATTTTTAATTATAGGCGTAATACCCTCTGATGCAAGTACCTTAGCAATCTTTATACAACTTCGAATTGAACAGCCGAATTCACAGCTATCAATCTTTCTTAACTCGCTTACAATATTGACTATAATCTCAGCATCACTTTTAGAAAGGTCGGATTTTTTCTGTGTTATAGCAACTTCTGTTGCATAATCATAAGCGTCTAAATCCAAAGTGATCATTCTATCCCTAAGAGCATCTTGGCTTTTATAAACGCCAGCATACTCTACAGGATTTGATGTAAAAATAACAGTAAAGTTGGGGTGAACTTTCAGATATGGTGACTCAATACCATCTACCCCAACTGGCATAACCATTGTTCTTTCGCTTAAAACATGTAGTAGAATGTTATTTGCCTCAGGTCTTGAACGGGTAAATTCGTCATAAATAAGTGTAAACCCATACTTACAAGCAATAGTCAACCGATTATCAACCCATTGTTTATCCAAACTAGACTCATGTTTATAAACCCGAGAGACAAAACGATCAACAACCTGTCTAAATCTAAAACCATGTTCACCACCTACCAAATCCGAAGTTCTAAATTCCTCATCTCCCTGAAGAAGAATTACTGGTCTGCCAATCTTAGCCGCTAAATGCATAGCAAGAGCCGTCTTTCCTACCCCAGCAGGGCCTCTAAAATGAACGGGCATTCCTGCCTTAGTATAAGCCAATGCTCGGCCAATAATGTTTTTTATGTAGTTTGTTTCTACAAATGTTGCTGATTGAATTAATTGCAATCCGATTACTGCAATTTCTGGAGTATTTATATCTGGGGTATCTATCGAAGATACCTGGTTGCAAGCACACTTGCTCATAGTTTACCTCTTCTTCTAGAACTCTTTTTGAGAAAAACTTATCAAATAACTATTTCTTGCCGGGAAAATACTTATTACCCTTTTTGCTAATTTTCCCATCAGAAAACAGCTTGCTGACTATAATATTAAGCTTTTCAGTAGGAACCCCTGTAAATTTTCGTATTCTTTCTATTTCTATCCCGTGCAAATTCTGCTGAACAATTTTTAATATCGACGTTTCAAAAGCAGGTTCCGCAATTGATTTTGCTACTGGTTTAACTTCTGGCGATTTTTTTGGCTCAGGTACTTCAACTATTTTTTCTACTGGTTTAACTTCTGGCGATTTTTTTTTTTGTTCAACCTGCACACTTATTCCTTGCTTTTTATCTAGTGTAACATTCATATTTCGCCAAGCATTGGCAGCTTCTATATGATCGGATTTATAACCACTCATCATGCTGTCAACGTTTTTTTTCAGCCCTTGCTTAAAGCTCTTCAAGTCTTTTTGCAAATCACTTGCCCGTACTTTCCCTTCTTCTGCAAGACCACTCATCATGCTGTCAACGTTTTTTTTCAGCCCTTGCTTAAAGCTCTTCAAGTCTTTTTGCAAATCACTTGCCCGTACTTTCCCTTCTTCTGCAAGACTTTTTAAAGCCTTCTTAGTATCAATAGCTATTTTTTCCACCTCATTAATCCTCATATTAGATGAATCAATAATGTTCTTTGCAAGTGATTTCATACCCTCTGAAAATTGCATTTTAATTCCCTTTTTCTTAACTTCTTGAATTTCAAATACCTTTAACTCTTAATCTTTTTTCCCGCACTTAGTCTTGAGCTCTTGAATTATTAATCTCAATGCTTCTTTTGGTAAATCTCTACAGATTAAAAAATTCTTAAGTTTTTCCATTACTTTCTGTTGCTCTTTTTTAAATTCATTTAGCTTAAAAATCAAAATATTTTTTCTTTGATCATTTTGTAACACCATTTCCTTAATTGCATCCTGAATCTCTTTAATCTGTTCGACTTTACCCGTAACAAGAAATTGTGTGAGTTGGCATAGATTTTTTCTTAGGAATATTGCTAACTCTTTTTGTTCCATAAAAGAATTCTTTAATAACTCTTTTATTTCGACTTCCCTCTTCGCTTCTTTTGAAAGAACATCCTGCATTATATGATCAAAATCTTTTTTTCTAAGAGAAATACTTTTAGCAAACAATTCCCTTACTTCAATCCTAGTCTTATCTTGTTCTTGTTTTGCATAAAAAAATACTTTTTGAAAATCTTCAAAAAGTTGCGCAGTAACTGTAAGAATTGATTCAACATTCCGAAAACTTACTTCAAATAAAAACAATAAATTACGTGTATCACGGCTGGTGCAAAAATCTTTTTTTGTGCTTATTTTATTCATTTTCATCATAAACGATCAACCTGGCAATTTTTGCTTTTTTATAAAAAAAGGAACAATTGGCAAGTTGATTGTTTATTAAATTCTAGCTGTTAAGCCAATTGCTTCAGCATATTTCAAGTAAGTGTCTACCGATGCGATTACTACTCTAGCTTCAATAGCAAGTAATTCAATACCAACTAAAGAAACACGAACCCAAGCATCAATAACTATACCTTTATCCAAAATACGATCAATTACTTCTACTAAACTACAAGCGGATGTCGATTTTTCAATCATCTTAAATATCCTTCTTTATTTCCTTATAATACATTTTTAAAAAATTTAAGGAATTTCCTCCTTAAAACATGCGTTTTTATATATCTCCCTTCACCACCTCCTTACACAAACAAATGGCAAGACAACCAATTTAAGATAACCATTAAACCACAACAACTGTCAAGTTGTTTGTTGTGGTTTAATAAAAGTGGACACAAAACCTGAGGGATTTTGTTAAACTAACGTGAACTCGATCTAAGAAAACTTAACAAAATAAAAAAGTGAGCATATTATT
>CAYPXP010000085.1:0-4260 GCA_964414965.1 uncultured Pseudomonadota bacterium | reverse complement strand
GGGTTGGCAGTTATGGTCTCAGCTTTGGTTCAGCATTAGCCATGGTCATTTCATTTACGGTCAACAAATCAGTCGCCTGGGCAATTTTACATGGCATCTTTTCATGGTTCTATGTAGTCTATTATCTTTTAGTTAAATAAATTATAAAAAGGAGTTTTAATGGACGCCTCTATTGTCAATTATTATTTTATAGGAACCAGCTTTGGTTCAGCATTAGCAATGTCAATCTCATTCAACGTCAACAAATCAGTTGGCTGGGCAATCTTACACGGCATCTTTTCATGGTTCTATGTAGTCTATTACGTTTTATTCGGCAAAAAAGCTAAATAAACAAGCATGCTGCTTGATCGCGTAATAACATTTTTGCAAATAAAAAAGGCACAGGTGAAAGTTTAATCACCTGAGCCTTTTTTATTTTTACTCTATGATTGTTCTATGTTTTTCTTGAAAAAGCAATCTCAATTCAGGTGAGATAACTAAATAAGGAGTATCTTTGACTTGTATCCCATATAAATTTTTAAAATTAATTTGTGGGAGCTCTTTTAAAAGGGTGTTATTTGCATAAAGCCACTGTAAATTATCTAATTTGTTCAAATTAGGCAATGTTTCAATCGGATTATTTGAGACATTAAGCCAGCGAACATAAACAAGATCTCCAACTGTAGGTGGAATAGATTGTAACTGATTATCATCTACATCCAGATTTTGCAAAAATAGTGAATGACTTAAATTAGGAAGTATTTTTAATTCATTGTGCGAAAGATTTAGCACTGAGAGCTTTGTTAATTGATCCATCTGAGGAAGTGTCTTTAATTTATTATGAGAAGCGTCTAAATATTCTAAATTTTTAAGTTCACTCAGTTGTGGAAATTCTATCAACTCATTGTTTGATATGTGAACATTCTTTAATTTAATATTCAATGGCGGAAGTTTTTTAAGTTTATTTTTCTCAACCATGAGAAGTTCCAAGTTTTCTAGATTAAGATCAGGAAGCTCTTCCAATTGATTTTCTCCGGCGATAAAATGCTTTAAACTGATTAAATTACTTAGGGCAGGCAACTCTTTTAATTGATTTCGATAAAATTTTAATGTTATAAGATTAGACAAAAATAATTCAGGAAGTTTTTTTAACTGATTATTAGATAAATCCAATTCTCTTAAGTTAGTCAACAGATTAATAGTGTCCGGAATATTTTGTAATTTGTTACGACTCAAATCAATATTCTGTAAATCTGGAATGAAATGATTAAGGTAAACAAAAAATTTTAATGGAATTCTATTTAAATTAAGATTGTAAAGACTAAGCGATTTTTGTACGGGGTAATATCTATTTATTTGTACTTCGGGACTTAGCCAATGTAATAATTCTTCCAAACTTTCCGGAGCCACCAAAGGTAAGTCTAACATTGAAGTAATAATAATGTCTCCCTGTACAGGAATGGTATAAAAATAAATTTTATCGATAGGTAAACGATTTAATGGATCTAGTGGAAATTTTACATTATGAGCCATTTGATCTGCAATATAACTATTAATACCTTCTTGACTAAAAGGATTGTAATAAGTACGACCCATCTCATCAGTTGTAACGGTCTCTGCTAATAGTAATTGACCTTCTTGCTCTAAGATATTTTGAAAAGATTCCTGTGAAAAGATATCCAACTTATCCAAATCAATCATGTGTGACGCCTCACCTTCAGGCGTTGGCAATGGACGTTCCGTACTATTAATTTTATTTATATTTAGACTTATAAGAATTAAAAACAACAATCTTTTAATCATTACATCCTCCATTTACACCACTTTTTTAAAATATACCATTTAATATAAACACTAATCAAGAGTTAAGTAATCATGTTAGCTTTCCTTCAGGTCCATAAAAAATGTTAATATCTAATGGCTTCAACAATCCAATGCAATCAGGAAATGAAAACCCGGCTTTTTTGATAATATTAAATCGAGGATCAATAAGATAATTTATAGCGCCACAAAAATTTGCCTTGCTCAAGTTACAATTATGGAAAGTTGTTTCTTGAAGATCTGTCTCAGTAAAATTAGCTTCTGATAAATTGGTATTGAGAAAAGTACTGTTATGAAGCTGATTTTGATGTAAGCTCGTTTTGCGCATTTCTAAATTTGAAAAATTACCATATTTAACAAAAGACTTTTCAATTGTTATGGAGAATAAAAAGGTTGCATCACATTTAAAAAATTTTATGCCGATAATTTTACATGCATTAAATGAGACATTTTGCAGTTGACAACCATCAAGTTTTACCAGACTGATATTACAATCATTAAAAATACATGAACAAAACTTTGCCTTTTCCCAAGAACTTTCAGTAAAGTTGCAATGGTCAAATGTACAATCTGAAAAAGAATGTTCATCAAAAGACATCTGAGAAAAGTCTAAAGATTTAAAAATTTGATTTTCCGATTCAAGCGGTAATTGAGAATTTTGCATGATATTACCTTCAACTATTTTTTTGCCAACTGTTAATGATCGTTAACAGAAAGTTTGCTTGGTAATACGAACCGTAGTTTCACTTACCACTACGAAATTACCAAAAAGATCAAGCGAATAATGTTGTAAGGTTCTTTTTAAAACATTAATCTTGTTTGCAGGTCTTTCATCGAGAAGTCTCAATAACACAATTCCGCAATGTTGTTTCTTATTCTTAAAAATCATTTCGCCAAAATCTTTATCGCTCGTTATAAGAATTCGATCTTCTAAGAGTGCTTTTTTTAAAACTGAATCATCATCAATCCCTGGAAAATCATCATAGATGGAAATAACATCATGATCATTTTGTTTTAACCACTTTGCAACCGTTGGCCCTACACATTCATCAACTAAAAATTTCATTGTTTACCTAAATTGATAATGGCGCAAACGTTGTATTTTCTAATGTATTCCGTGCAAAAGTTAGACATGCGAGAATGTCTTCTTTAGTTAAATTTTTATATTCTTGCATAATGTCTTCGGTCGTCATTCCTTGCGCCAGTAAACCTAAAATATGCTGAACAGTTAATCTGGTTCCTTTTATGACCGGTTTTCCAACCATAATCTTCGGATCAATTATGATTCGTGTTAGAAGTTCATTGTCTTTCATTTTATGCCTTTAAATAAATACAAATTTTATACAAATTATCATAATTGATGATAGTTTACCATCATGGTTCTTTATAAAAAATAGCACTTAAGATTTATCGTTGTCCACAAAGAACCATTTCGCGATATTCTTTCCACAAAATATCAATGTTCTTGAAACCAGCTTTATGCATAATTTCAAGTTCTTCAGATATTTTTATTGGATTATCTTGTTCTTTTGCTTCCATGGCATCTAACCATGTTCGAAGTGTTTTAAAATCATGAAAGCGTGTCTCTGTGTTTGAAATACGACTTAAGATGCCTTCAATTCTTAATTTTTGAAAAAGATGTTCGACTTCCGGCGTTTCGCCAATGAGACAATCTTCGTTGATAAACCAACCACCTGGTTTTAATAATGAATGAACTACTTTTAATATTTCTTCTTTTTCTTGAATAGTGAGATGATGCAAGGCAAATGCCGTAAAAATAACATCAAAAGAGCTTGTCTTAGTAAATAATTTTTCTAAATCTTTAAAATCACCGACGACGAATTCAACTGAAGATAAAACATCATGTAAACGTGATTGAGCTAACTCCATCATTGAAGCAGCACCATCAAGGCCAATTACATGAGCATGAGGAAATTTTTCAAGAAATTTTTGAGTTGCAAATCCAGTGCCAATTCCCAAATCCAAAGCGTTTAATTTTTGGTCTTGATTGAATGGTAAGAAGTTTAAAGCAATAGTGGACATCTTAGGACGATTAGGATGCATCATGTGCATATCAGCATCATATTCTTGAACTCTCTTTTTTGATTCATAAGCATCAATGCTCTTAGCCATGATTGCTCCTCTGTTTAAGAATGTTTTGGATTTAGATAAATTGTTGATAAGTATAGGCTATTTTAGAGAAATTGCGAATTCCAAAAGAAAAAAACGAGGAAGATTTTCTTTTTCTCCTCGTTTTTAAAAGACTATTATTTTTTGTTTACCACCAAATTATTATCGATTTTTCATCTAAAGCTTTGTCAATTTTTTTAATTTCATCAGCAGTTGCTTTTCTCATTTTAAGATTGCCCCGCTTAATCAAGCTGTCTACTAAAGCAGTCTTCCAGAAAGAAAGGCTTGCAAAAAAATAACCAGGCTCATCTTCAATCTTACGAAACTCTG
>CAYPXP010000084.1:0-4319 GCA_964414965.1 uncultured Pseudomonadota bacterium | reverse complement strand
CAATCAATGGTCGCCACAAAGGGAAAAATGCCTATCTTGCCAATGTCATATTTTCCCATCCTCACACGACCATAAAATGTCCTTCTGCTTATCCAAAATTTTTGCGGCATCAATAACCGAATAGATATTTTGCATCGTCCGGTTTTTTATACCTTTTACACAGAATTGCACACCCCCTAACCCAATAGGCATTTCCAGATAATTAACGTGCAATTATGTGCAATTCTGGAGCAAAAGCGGTCCCAAAACCTTTCATAGACTTATATAAGAGAATTCACTGTTTTTAACTCATTAATTATTCCAAGAGATCACCCTGAAATATACTTTTTTGGGGGATATGCAAAAATGTCATATTTTCTGTGTTTTATCCTTAGTCGAAAAGTGTCCCTGTGGATACCCAAAATTCTCGCTGCTTCTCTACCATATATATAAATTACCCCGTCAAATTTATTGCGTCTTTTTAACATGATTCTGCGCCCCTACCCCAAGGTGATATTCTTGGCGGAAACTTGCAGATTTCTGCCGAAAAATGCCTTTAAGCCTTGTATGAACTTAACTAAGAAAAATCATTGTATTTGCCTCATTTTAAAGATATCGTTCATCCGGTAGATATGAATTTTATATAGCCTCTGATTTCGGTCTGTAATCCTAAAACGGGCGTTATGTATTGTCTGTTTTTATATGCCCATATCATGTTAAAAGTTTACAGTTTTGGTAAAGGGATATATCTTTTTGAGGTTAATTATTTACCCCTCCGGAATGGTGTGACATGGACGACATTTTTATGCCTGTGTCTTTCACCGCCATATTTATCAGATATTACAGAGGTATGATATAGGTTTGATATAGGTATGAGAGATCCATGTGGAATATATATGACCGGAAAAAATGGTGATATATGGACAAAACCATGTCATTTTCAAACGATTTTGTATAATTTTGCGTAAAAAATCTGCCATTCATAATATGCTTGGTAATAAATACTAAAGTTTGGACAATTTTGGGTTAAAATGAGTGACGTAAGTCCTTATTATGAACCATACAATGTTGTCACATTAGTAAAGCCTTATTTTACTTACATCTACGAAGTTTTTGTCACGATTTGTCATGACAAAATATTAAATGCTTCATTTTAGAATTAAGCCAATTTTCTGCGAGAAAAGTGTTTTTCAATACTCGCATAAAATTCTTAAACACCTGATTTTATGCGATTTGCATTATATGAATTGTCCAAACTTTAGTAATAAATAACTATCCATATTATTTAACCATCTTATGTTCACTTATGTCTGCTTACACGGAGAATAATATGGAACAAAAACCTATCTGGTGTGCCGAAACTGCCAGTATATTAGGCATCAGCAGGACAAAGTCGAGTATAAGGGACTTCTCCGAGAGACTTTATCCCTCAGTATTAGATGTTGCCTTTCTTCTTGAACCACTTTCGATACCAAGGATATTTGGCAGTTTCCAACATTTTTTGCGTTTGTTCTATTTGCCTTGTCATTTGCATAATAATGGTATCGTGGCGTTCTGACATATCCTGCATTTGCGTTTGAAGCAAATTTATTTGCTTATCTTTCTCTTCAAGTTGTATTTTAAGCACGCTAATAACATCAGCAGTTTGTGAAAAATCCTTTTTACTTACTAGCGATTCATCATTGACCAACCATCTGCCACCATCACGCTTTGCTTCAAGCTTTTTTTGACTTATCAAATAACGAATATTGGCTTGCGTGCATTTGCGAATTTTTGCTGCTTCTTTTACACTTATCCAGTTTTCCATTCTAGAGTTCCTCCCGCAAAAGAGTATCAAATTTTATTTACAAAAATCAATGGAAAAAATATCAAGATGGGCAAAAAACACTTTTTTGTTTTTGCGTAAACCGAAAATAAAGTGTAAAAGCCATGACGTTTTGACTTTCAATAGTTTTCTGTTGACGATCTCTGCATCAAACATTTATACTATGCTAGTGCTGTTCCAAAACAGGATATTTTAATATAGTGATTTGACAACAGTAAAAAGCCGTTTAATATAGTGATTTGACAACAGTAATATAGTGATTTGAACTCAATTTTTAAAAGTTTTCCACATAAGTAAATGCTGTAAAGCATTAATCCATAGAGATTCACAGCGTTCTGATTTGTCGCAAAATGATCCTGTAAACATATTTAAAACATGTTTTAAAACAACATAGGCGAAATTTAATTATAAAAATGCCCTTTTATATAAGTTTTTGATGTTGTTTTTTTGATAAAAAGGAAAATAGAAAAGTGAAAAAAGTCAGTAATAAACAGCAAATCCAGATCATTGCATCAAGAGACGAAATGAATCTTGTTGAGTTTCCATTTACCCTTTTATCTAAAAGAAACAAGAATCAAAAAACCATTGAATTTTCTGATTGGACAACAGCAAACGGAGAAGTTGCAAAAAGGGAATGGATTGTTACCGGTTCAGACAAATATGGACTTCCAACAGCAGGTGATGAGGAATTATATATCGCTCTAATGAAAGTCTCAAAAGATATAAACTTTGAAAACAGAAGGATTCCGATTGTTAGATACCAGATTGCCAAACTCATGGGTTGGGGATTGGATGGTAAAAGCTATGAAAGGATTGAACAGGGACTAGACAGATTGAGCGGGGTTAGGATAAAAGCCAAAAATGCTTTTTGGGATAACGAAAAAAAGAAATACGTTACCGTAAATTTCGGCATCATTGATGATTATTATTTGTATGATGAGAAACCGGGCAAGAAAAGTGATCTACCTCAAGAGGAACTCCCAATCAGCAACTTCTCTTGGAATGAGGTGCTATTTAACAGCTTCAAAGCAGGGAATATAAAGACAGTGGATGCTGAGTTCTATTTCGCCCTGAAAAGCCCTATTACGAAGAGACTATATAGATTTTTGGATAAAAAGAAATACGGCGGAAAACCTAAATTTGAAATTGGGATCAAAAAACTAGCTGCATTACTGCCATTAAAAGATGATTATCCTTCACATATCAAATCAACATTAGAAAAGGCACACGATGAGTTAACCGAAAAAGGTTTTCTAAGCAGTGTAGATTACGAAAAAGCAAGAGGCGGAGAAGGAAAGATTGTTTACAGATTTCCTAGAAAGCTATCAAATAGAAGCAAAACTAAAGAATCAGAGAGGGAGCTACTTCCACAAAATAAAGAAAGCAATGATATTCTGAAGCTTTTGGAAGAAAGAGGGATCACAAAAAGAATAGCTAAAAGTCTTGCTAATAATTACTCAGCTAACCAAATAAAAGCTCAAATAGATGTGTTTGATTTGTTAAAGAGCAATAAGAGTCCACTGGTGAGCAAAAACCCGGCAGGTTTTTTAAGAAAAGCTATTGAAGAGAGCTATCAGCCACCAAAAGAATATCTTGATCAGCAAGATAGAAAAGACAAAAAACAGAAAAAGGAAGATAGACAAGAGCGTTGGCTCAAACGCAGAAAAGAATTGATAAAACAGGATATTGACAATTGGGATCAGGTTACCTCAGAAAAAAGAATAGAAGGACGACTTGAATTCTGGATAATAGGGGAAACAATGAATGGGAGAAAGCCAACACCAGAGAAAATAGAGATAAAAAAACAGGAATTGATTGATAGTTTGCCAAAAACTGATGAAGATAAATTTGATTACTTATCTCAGAATTATCCGGAAGTTCCATCAAATGATTTTGAATAATATATTACGCTAATCGCGCTTTGGTAAACTAAATAACGACTTTCAAACCTATTTATAAATAACATTTGATAAATAAAGTATAAACGCCCGATAAGACCGGCTATGCAGAGCAATCTTAAAGCTTTTATTTATGAAGTTTCATTATTTGGAATATATTCCCCCTGATGAGTTTGAGGAACAGTTGATGAAACAACAACCAGCACTGTCTTAACAGAGTGTCCGTTTTTGTGGGTGCAGTCCAGTTAAAGTGGCCCCCTTTGTCTAGACAAAAAATGAGCTTTTTTAAGGTGGATTTATTATTTCCTCCCTGTTGTGAGTTAGTATGATTTATTGCTAAAAAATATCTGTTCCGGTGTTTTGTAACCAAGAGATTGATGTGGTCGCTGTGAATTATAAAACCTGAAATATCTATTTAGACCTGTGATGGCCTCTGGAACGTTGGCATAATCTTTCAGATATACTTCCTCATATTTGACACTACGCCATAATCGTTCCACAAAGATATTATCTAATGCGCGTCCGCGTCCATCCCAACTTATCTGTGTGCCTGATGCTTGAAGGCTGTTTATGAACGATTCACTGGTGAATTGGCTTCCTTGATCACTGTTGAATAT
>CAYPXP010000083.1:0-4328 GCA_964414965.1 uncultured Pseudomonadota bacterium | reverse complement strand
AACGGATATTGTTAAGATATTTTTACCATAAACCATACTTATGTAAGCGTAAAAACATCATTAATCATATTTTATAAAAGATGAGCACCTGCTCACTGTTTAAAATACCAAGCCACCTTGCAAGAAAATTCCCCACAAATTCATGGCGGCATTATTACTGCCAAATTCAACTTTAGCGGCAATGCCAACCTGTGGATCAAAATGATAATCCCAATGATAATTTAGTGCCATAAAAAGCGTATGACTTATATAACGAGGATGAGCTGCAACATTGATATTAACATCACGACAATCGGCGATGTGAACTTTATTGTCATTAACTAAGGTTGATGGCACCGTGAGTGCATTTACCTGCGATCCTTCAACCAATGTTCCCGTCATTGAACCGTTACTATCTGATGCGCTATAAAAGCCTCCCGCTGTAATCGTGTCTCCAATAGTAACTGGCGCTTCACCTTTTATGACATACGCGTATTGATAAACATCATTATTAGCAAACTCGCAAAGCGAAAGCGATTCAGCCTGTCTTCCAAAAAAGTTATATCCTATTGCAGCATTAAGCCCCTTATAACTATAGTTGAGCATAATATTAAGTTGCCCTTCAAACTGATTTTTAATTTTAACAAAGGAAGTTAAAAGATTTGAAGCTTGTTGCATGCCCAAATAAACGGCGGCATTCCCCTTCACCGAACTTTTTTCTAGTAAAAGCCAATTATTAAAACATTCTTTTCCGTTAAGATTAAGGCCTAAATTTCGGGTCACTTTTCCCGAAAACAGATTGTGCAATTGAGCATCGGCAAAAAGTGTAAAACGGTTTTCTTCATCACGATTATATATATCAAACTGCCCCCGCAAAATTCCACCTAATTTATATTGATATTGACGTCCAATCGAAGGGAAAAAATAATAAAGCGCAAATGTTGTTTCGTCAGTCTGTTTGTTCGAGATAAGATTTCCCACGTACGGGGCAAAATCAATCGCTATACCAAGATTTCCACGATCTTTCCTAAGGAAATCATAGCCAAGAGTAAGATAAAAACCATCAAAACCAATAACCCCTAGGTGAATGTCGCTCAACCGCCCTTGGTGAATAGGAAAGGCATCACCAAAGCCCATAAAGCCTTTTGATCCATACAAAGCATCTTCAAGAGCCGTTGGTCCATCAAATACAATTGGTAATGGCGTAACAACTCCTGTCGTACCAATTTGTCGAGGTGTGTTCATTACACCAATAATTTGCCCCGCATGTGCTATACCTACATCTGTTGGAACAGTGTAAACGGCGTATTCACTATTTTTGGTTATACAAGTTTTTGGACGCGCATTCCACGCGGTTGAGACGAATGGAATAAAAACTTCAAACCATAATCCCTTTATCCAATTATTGAACTGAAAATACGGGTTTATGTACATAAGAAAATTTTTATAACTTGGTTCAACCCAAGCTTTTCCACAAAAATCTGCTCCGAGTCCTAAATCTGACGATCGTACATCATACCCTTCGTTATTAGGTCCCACATTAAGATAACCTTGTGCATTAAAAAAATATGATGACTGTCTCCTCTTATCAAAATTTCGTTCCCATCCTAGACTTATATTAAGATCACTATAAAATTCATCGTTATAATACAAATGTCGCTTGTACGCTGTCGCCGTCATATTGATATATCGATAAGACCCCTGCGCACGCTGTGTAAAATGTGTTTTACCACAAGCTGCAACTTTTACCGCATTTACCTGTAAAACAATACCTGACAACATCGTAAGAATACATAAAGATACACGTGACATCACTCTTCTCCTTAAAATAACGCGCGTTCGACAATAAAACGCTGAAAAACAAATATTATCATTATACCAACCCCCGCTCTCAAAGCAATTTTTACTAAAACTCAAACATATAAAATAGCAACCCATGAAATAATTAATATCATATGAAATAACAGAATCAATGCGCCACGATAACGTGCAATCATATCGAGAAAAATAGTATTAACTAAAAAAATCATAAAGTTTAAAATCAAAAAGAGATTAAAGATATAATCACTCATCATGAAATAAGAGACTTTTGGAGACATAGCTTCAATAACAAATCTATAAGCAACTAAAGCCGTCATCATGCCCGAGGCTATTGAAATAACAGAAGAATAATATTTTTTTGTATCAAGACCAAGTGAAAAAAGCCCAATAAAAAAAATCACAAACAACGGAAAGACTAAAAGCGTAAAACGCTTCATACTCGTACTTATAAAATCAATCAAAAAAGTAATTCGTGGAAACGAAAAACTTTTAAGCGGCTCTTTTTTATCAAGAACGATCGTTTTCAAACCATTAATACTTTTATAGTTGCCTACCTTCCATCCAGATGTATACGTATGATCAGAGATTAAAAAAGTCGATGGCTTTGTCTCTAATAACATTTTATCAGCACTCAATGACATATTATTGAGGGTTATATAAAGACAATGGTCATCAAGAGGAAAATAACGATAATTAAGATTTGATGAAAATTTTATTCGTACATCATAGCCAATAAAAAGGCGATCACCTATTTCATGAGTATATGGCTTTGATTTGTATTCAATTTCAGCTTTGCCAAAAGAAAAATCGTCGATAACTTTCTGATCAATCTTATTTTTATCAAAATTAAACCATACATACGCATCAACCACAAATTTATTGGTAAGCATATCAAATTCTAAAAAATTTCGAACATAAAAACCTGTCTCAATAGACAAGGCTCCTTGTTGTCCTGATCGTTGTAATGTACTAATACCGGGAGCCGGATCTACATTTATAAATTGTTGCAAACGTATATATGAGAAAAAATAGAGTAATCCAAGCGTCAAAAGCATCAAGGCAACTTGATATGAGGGTTTTATAAAATTATCAAGGTACCAAAAATTATTTCTAACATTACGAGCCATACAAAATCCTTTTTAAATTTAGAACTAACAGTAAAAAAATTTTTTGACAAGTTACCTTTGTTCAAAAACCATCTTTATAGACGATCTTCAAAAGATATTTAATAATTTTTTCTCGAACCGAAACCACTGACGCTTGTTCATCAGGATAAACGCGACTGGTTAATAAAATAAGATATATTTTACTCAAGCGATCAATCCAAATCATCGTCCCTGTATAACCAGTATGGCCAACAATATACGTTTCAGGATTGTCATCTTTCATGTGTAAAGAAGAATAGGGATACTCATCTAAAATATTAAATCCTAATGCTCGACGTTTGTTCAAACTTTGCGTATAACACGATAACATTTCTCGAATTAATGTTGATGAAAAAATCAACTGATCATTATAAATACCATCATTCATTATCATCGAACAAAAATGCGTTAAATCTCGCCCTGACGAAAACATTCCGGCATTGCCAGGCGTTCGATGCTCAACGCCATAAAAGCGCGCTAGCGGGTCATGAACAACGCCCTTAATGCCTTCAGCGGTAGGGACACATCTTGTTTTTTTGTCATCAGTTAGGTAGTACCTAGTTTCATACATTTGTAAGGGATTGAAAATTTTTCTTTGCAAAAAATCTTCCTGTCGCTCACTAGCTATTAACTCATTGATATAAGCTAAAAGATAAAAATTCAAACAACTATAAATAACCTGTTCATGGGGTTTAGCCTTTAAAGGCAATTTAATAATATAACGTAAAACTGCCTCGTTATTATGTTCTTGTGGCAATCTCTGAATATCCTCTGGCTTTGCATCAGGAGGCAAACCAGAAGTATGAGTTAACAGATTTTGGATAGTAATAAGTTCTTTACCATCTTCAATAAAATCAGGCACATACGTATAAACATAATCAGATAATTTTATCTTGCCCGCTTCTATTAACGACATCGTCATCATCGTAGTTCCCACTATTTTTGATAGTGACGAAAGATCAAATAATGTTTTATCAACGGTTATGGGAGATGAATGAAGATCATAGGTATGATGGCCGCAAGCACGTTGCCAAAGAACTTTTTTTGAATTTCCAATGATACAGACGGCACCAGGAAAAATATGTTTCTCAATACCTTCACTTAAAATATCATCTATTCTACCCATTCTTCTGTAATCAATTTCTAGCGCCGAAAGACAACTCATGAAAAAGAATAAGAATATTCTTGCCATAAATACCCTCCTAAGTAATCTACCACCGACCTTCTCATTGACTTTAAAATGAAAAGCTCTTAATAACAATATCGTTAGATTTCTCTCTATAAGTTTTTCCCGTTCGTATGGTACGAGACGCTTTGCTCCTCACCACGAACGGGATTTTTATAGAACCGTTCGCCCAGAGGAACGAGCGTAGCGAGTGTCTC
>CAYPXP010000082.1:0-4385 GCA_964414965.1 uncultured Pseudomonadota bacterium | reverse complement strand
GAAAGAGTCAAATAATTAGAAAGTTATTCGCTCATTAAAAATAATGTTAACATTAGTTTTTAGTTATTCTTATAAAAAATAATTTTACGAATGACGGTCTTTTTATGAAATATATTCATTTTATCTTCTTATCGATATTTGTATTTTGCAGTTGCAATAAAGGAAAATATATGCCATTACCTATACCTCAAAATCCATTCTCTCATGATCTCGGCGTAAAAATCGTTCCTGGTAAGGATCAAAAAAAATCACTTACTCTTTGTTGTCATGGCTATGGGCATAATCATGAAATAGTTGATATTGTACATTCAAACCATATATTTTCGGGGAATTTAGTTGGGTTCAATTTTCCCGACCATGACATCACACCATTAAATGATCATCATAAAAGTTTTTATGGTTCAATTGATGAAATTCTGCCATTGCTGTATCTCATGAAATATTATGTATGCGATCAACAAATGCCAAATTTCAATCTGTATGGCTTTTCAGCTGGTGGTGGCGCGATCGTTAATGCATTAGCAATACTCAATCAACAACTTTACCAAGAACGTCTTCAATCTGTTGGTATTTCGAATAAAGAGATTAAGCAGATAATTTCAGCATTAGAAAATGGTTTAATTATTCTCGACTGCCCATTAAAGTCAATGCGTGAAATTGTAGCATCAAGAGGATTTTCTCCTGAATTAGAAATCCTGGCAACCCGCTACGAAAAAAATAAGATGAACCCACTCGACGTTTTACCATCATTATCCGGATTAAAACTTACTATTATTTTAAACTTTCAAAATCCTGATGAAATTTTGAGTAACCGCGATGATAAAGTGTTTATTGAAAGACTCAAAAAAGCTAATAAAGGCAAAACTACAGTAATAACTGGTTTACATGGTGGTCATAACACCTATCACAGAGAATTATGTAACTACTTAAAAATTTTAGACAAAACTCTTCATGTCTAGCAGTTGCCCGTATCATAAAATTTAACTATAAGCGTTGAAGCAATACTGGCAGCCGTTCCGACACAGGTTATCGCAGTTATCGCCTTTTTGCGTGACCAACTTTTCTCCGCTTCGTCACGCAAACGTTCAGATTCTTCAGCCGTCACATTAATAACAAAATCTTTTAACCGTTGAACATTAGTCGCTGATAAGCCTTCTCCAGTGGAAGATGTTATATTTTTAATCGCTTCAATTACCTGATTATCGTTTGGCTCTGCAGGGTCTAATGCGTTAACACGAGCCTTAACTGGCGCCATTAATTTCTTACGCTGCATTTTTTCTCGAGAACCAAATAATGTAGTCTTTATAAAATGAAATAGACTTTTCTTTTTATCTTCAGAGACAATCCCCGTCTCAATATCTCGCTGTTGACGCTCCAATGACATAACCGGTACAAAAGTAGATAGTAATAAAAAAATGCCTAAAAATTTGTTCATAAAAAATCCCCCTAAAAATCTCTTATTGCTACATTAACGTATTCTAAAAGATAAAAACAAGGATTCAATTTTTTGAGTGTTATCAATTCTTTAAATTTATCAAATGCGTTCGGTAAGACCCCTCGACGTTGCTCGGGGCGAACGCTTAATAACGCTTATCACATATATTAATATTTATCGAACTCGCGTTTTATAACTAAAACAATTATCGAATTCACATTAAATAACAGTGAATTTTAGCTATTTTTTAATACTTCAATCTGTTTCTCATAGTTTTTTTCAAAAGGTTTAAAAAATGTTTCACCATTTTTTAAATTCTCTTTAATCGCATTATCAAGCTTAGTTAATGCTGCTATAGCAACCTCTTTGGAAAGTCCTGATTTTTCAAGCACTAATTCTTGATTTTGTCTATTGCTCTGCGCAATTAAATAGCTTTCTATTTTCAAACGAAGCCTACTCGTGAGAAAGATATTTATCAGCGCGATCATCAATAATGCTATAATTATACGCAACCATCTCTTGAGATGTGCCGTTTCATGATATTTACCCAATCCGATAGTCAACAAAATAATTGATAAAATCGAAATAAAACCAATTATCCAAGGGAGCATTTTAAGAGGAAGTGAACTACCTGTTTGTGCAGTACAAAAAATAAGTGTTATGAGATATTTTTGTTCATCATGAGTAAGTTTAAAAAACCATTCAGGGTTAATAATAATAAAAACATTTCCTGTTTTTGGATTTTTCCCAAAGGAAATATATCTATTCCAAGGATTAATTTGCATCCCCGCTTTTTTAGGAATAATAACTTCATAATCTGCATCAAAATGTTGCTCATCAGCAAGATCCTGCACTATTTTTACTATTTCAGCTGGTGCCTGAAGTAAATACGCATCTTCAACAAATTCCACTATTTTTGCCGATAACGAAATAACCGCAAATAAACCTAATAAACAAATATAGTTACGACTTTTCATTATGTTGCCCTTCATGTTTATATTTTAAACAATAATTCTTTCTTTCTAAAAATGATGGGTGATCTAAAAATATTCCCCCATAATTATAAGTAAGTGGCGCTGCAAAATCATTACACCATCGCTCTATCATACTTAAGGCGCCATCATGACATTTAAGCATTTGCAATGCCATTTTATCAGCCTCTCGTTCATATTGCCTTTTACAAGCTAATTCAATTAATCCTGGGATAAACAAACATAGAAATAGACTTATAGCTGAAATGAGATACAATAATTTTTTTTGATAGCTACGACTAAATCTAGTTACAAATTTTTTAATATACCGCACTAAAACAAACCACCACAGGACTAAAAATAATAATTCAATCAAACTCATAAACAACATAAAATAAAGCAAATGATGCTGTTGTATATGAGCCAATTCATGCCCAATAATAAAAAGTTGTTCCTCTGGTAATAAATCTTCAAAAAATCCTTCACTAATAAAAAGATGTGGTTTATTAAAAACAATTAAACCAAAAAGTAATGAAGGATAACAGGTTAAAGCATTGCAATAACCCCATTTTTGCATAACTTGAACATTCATTTTACACATAATGATCTTTTCGTTAAGTCCCATCTTTTGTGCAATATGAGTGATTTTTTCTTCTATACATGGTGAAATCGGCATCTCACCAAATGTTTCATAAAGATTAGAAACTGCATAATTTTCCATTATATTCTTAAGAGGTGTAAAGGTTACGATTGATATAGAAAAAAACATTATAGCAACTGCACAAACAATATAGATCAACTTATTCATAAAAACCCCATTCATACCTGGCAAATAAACTTTTCAGGTTAAATAAAAATTATAAAATGCCTTACCCAAGCCTATTATAACCTAAAAATAGCCTTTAAAATAGCCTCTTTTTACATTTAGTACAAATTTAAAAAATCGTTATATTTTATATCAAAAACTAAGCTGTAAACACAGATACAGCACCTCGACATAAATTCCCCTGAAAAATTTTCTTTAGGGCTTAAAGCTAAAACTTTTTCGTGGCATATGTATAAATATCAGTAGTTCCATATCGCGTGATTAATTGATATCCCTTTGAGATAAGATATGGCACAATTTATGTTTCATTTCGAAGATCATTTTTTAGTAATTGATCGTTAATTTAACCAGTTTTTTGTAGAGCCTTCAACTCTTAATTAATCTTCTGATACGTTCTCAATTAGGCAGAACATGTGCTCACAAAAGACTTTGGAAGGTGAATAATTAAAGGAATTATGGTGAAGAATTTTTTATTTACATTAGGTCTACTTTTTTTAATATCGTTACCCATACGGATGCTCCCTTATCACGACGATTATAAACATACAAATCAATCTCATTCTAACTGGTTGTTAACAGAATCAGAGATAACGTATTACGTAGCAGGAGAACGAGTTGGCTATATAAATTATATAAAAGTACCGTTAGCTCCTGTCTATGTTTTGTATAGCTTTTATATATATCCGTTATATAGAAATAAAGGTCTTGGCAAACGATTATTCGCATATGTGTGTGATTATCTTCATGGTATTGGCGCTCGAAGAATTTATATTCAGCCCGGTCCATTCGAATTAGATGAAGATAATGAACAGATTGATATATCTGTTCCCGATCGTGAATTAAAATTGAAACGTCTTATTCGTTTCTATAAAAATAATGATTTTGTATTTGTTAACAAGGCACTCTCTTTTTTTGCGTCTTTTTTGTATAAATGCATAGGAATTTCTGAGAACCCACAGTATTTAATGGTAAAAGTTATAAAATAATCTCGTTATAAGTGATGGCGAAAACTGAAACCACCGTGTCGTTGTATTAATTTTTATGGCGTGGCACGCCAAGCTCATAGTCACCAAAAATTACAAAATTACGAACGCAACTTAGTATCGAAATGAATCGCACCTCTAAAAAACCAAAACTCAAACTTATTCCGCAA
>CAYPXP010000081.1:0-4472 GCA_964414965.1 uncultured Pseudomonadota bacterium | reverse complement strand
TTCATCTAAAGCTTTATTAATTTTTTCAATTTCCTCAGCAGTTGCTTTTCTCATTTTAAGATTGCCTCGCTTAATCAAACTATCTACTAAAGCCGTCTTCCAGCAAGAAAGCCTTGCAAAATGATAACCAGGCTCATCTTCAATCTTATGAAACTTTGTATTTACCCATCCAACTCTTAATGTTGGGTAAAGAGGATCAATGTTAAAGGCTGAATTATCATCATAAAGGCCATTACTGGTATAGATGACAAAAGCCCCAACAAATGGGTGAACATCTTCTACAGAATTAATTGATATCATTTGAGTATCATATGTTGAATTTGAATTTTCCATTGCTAGGATAGGAAAATTGAGACCAAGAATTATAAAAGGTAAAATAAATTTGCTTATTTTCATAAAAATTTCCATGTTATTTTCCTGTTTATTTAATTATCAGGCTTAAATCTTTTTTGAAAATTGTAATCTTCATCATCTTCGCGTGTTCTTTTAAGAACATTCGGAGCCTGATCTATCTCCATAACAACATTTCCTGCACCTTTTGTATGCAGATACGCAACAATGGCTTGCTGCCCTGTTTCTAGTGCCAAATCTAAAGGAAAATAATGTAAAGGATGACTTTTATTACCATTCTTATCAAATGGTCCACTCATATCAAATGGAGTGTTAATTAAATAAAGATAGGTAATCCACTAGTTTGACTAGTGAGACATTCAAGGCTTAGCCTAGATATTAAGTAAAAAACGATGTTTGCGCTATATTTTCTATTGGCTTAGCGGCTAATAGGAGATAAAAAATGCAAACATCGTTATACGAAAGTTTAAGTCATTCAAAATGGGATTGCAAATATCATGTTGTCTTGACACGTTCATCCATTGCTTTTGTATTTTAATAAATAAACGTTACACTAAATAGTTGTCTAAATTTTGAGGAAATTATGAACAGTATGAAATCACTTTTATGGTTATCGTTATGTATCCCTTTTTATAATCATGGATTTTTTCGTAAAGATGCAAAAAAGAGGCATGAACAGTATGCTTTGAGATCGATTGATGATCGGCGTAGCCATAAAGAAAGGGTTTCTCAAGCTGTTCTATATGGTCAATCAAAAGATCATTATCCTTGTTCACTTTTCTCTTCAGAGTTCTTTAACAAAATTCCTTTAATGTTGGTTACCGTACTTGCAGCTCAAGCAGCTTTGAAAATGACACCAATGGTTGCTGCTCAACCAGATGAAGAGATACCAAATCTACAGGAATTGGAAATATTAATGCTCGATAATCCTGATTTATTTACGATGAATTCACCAGTGACTACTGCTATAAAACTTCCTGATGAAGATACATTAACATCTCGTATGAGAGAGAAAGGTTTGCAAAAATGTGTCTCTTCAGACTTTATAAAAAACAGTGCTTCTCAATCTGTCAATCTTGAAGGCTTTATGGGATTAAATGGCATGGCTATCAGTGATTTAAAGGTAAAATTAGGAGATGAGGCTTCTACTTCAAAGAAAAATTTTGTTGATAAATGTAGAGCAGGACTCTATGAAGTTTTATTACACGATTGTCCTCCTTATTTAGAATATATGCGATTAATCGGCTATTATCGACCATTCATGACCGATGATGATGATTGGGTAGATGAAGCAGATGTGAAGGAAGAAGCGTTAATGCTTGGAAGACCTGCTCAAAGAAAAGAGGATGATAGCGCTGAAAAAGAAAGAAGGCGATGTGCTCGTTTGATGCCTGAATGGGTAGAAGCGATGGGAGAGAAAGCTTTTGAAGGTTTTGATAACGGCATTCTCAGCTTTCATGCTGGTCGTTCCCATCAATTCAATGCTGATTGCTTTAAAGTTGATGATGATACGTTTCCTCGTGCTCTAAAATATTTGCAAGATACGCAAAAGTTATCATTGCTAAAAGTAAAGAAAATTAATCTGTCATGGTCAGCCATTACTGATAAAACACTGGAATTTATAGCCAAAAATTTTAAAAATTTGAGATCGTTAGATATAAAATTTTGTCAGAATTTTACTCTAGAAGGACTTCGTGAGGTAGCAAAAAGTTGCCCTAAACTTACCTATATTAATGTAAGTAGCTGTGATCCGGTTAATTGGCACCCTATCCAGCTTTCTCAACTAAAAAATGATTATCCACGTTTACATATTATTGAGGAAGATCTTTCATCAGTAGCCGGTTCATTTTAAGATTTTTTATTAAACATTAATTTCACCTGCAGCGATTTGAGCCATGAGCACTTCATGAGTTTTACCAGCTTTAATTCCTTTGTGATAATCACATAATTGATGTGGATCCATCGTTGCTAAAACCTTTTGTGCTTCATTATAAGTAAGATATACTTCATTTTCTTTCGCACAACAGGAAGCAAATTCTTTGGCGCATTCATAACAATTACAAGAACACATGCCGAATATGTCAGCCTCTTGTTCAGGTCCTTTAGGATAAAATTGAGAGAACAAAGTAACGCTATTATGGAGCGCATTATTATATTGAAGTCTATGCGTTAATTCGTGACCAAAAATAGCTTTTTGAACACCGAAAGGGAACTCTAAAACTTGAGGGTCACAAAAAATAATACTTAAATAAGGAAGCTTATAGCCCTTAATAAGACTTATTATTTCGGGGTCCCATTCATTTTTTTCTTTGGTATCTATGCCTGCTGTAAGGTTATCTAAATCATTGGTAAAACCGATAATAACGCGGCCTTGAGAGCCGTACTCATCAGATTGATGGCAATAGGCCTCTATAAACTTAAAGAGATGAGCATATTGAGGAGAACCATCAGCAAATGTTACATTATTAAGAACAGGCCTGTATATTTTAGGCGCTTGATGTTGTAATGGAACTTCTTCACCATTCTTTTCTAAAATTGAAATCTCTTCAGTTTCATGAAGGTTTGCAGCTTTTGTCTGGGGTGGAATATAACACAGAAGTTTATCGGTTCTAATGGGTTCAGTAAAAAGAGGGTTATGTGTAAGCACGAGTGAATGAGGGATGCCTTCAAGCATTGATGCTGTTACATTTTCTTGGTTATTACTTTGAGAATATTGCGGTACTTGCCCAAGTGCTACTTGAAAAAGTAATGAGTAACAGATTACTTTAATAATAGTTTTATCAAGGTCGTTAAAATTGAATAACGTGATAGCTTGGTGAACGGAGGAACCTTTTTTGAGATCTTTATTGCTCTGAAATGACTTTGTAACTTTTTCTTTATACGTGAGCGCGTGATGGCGATCATATGACCGTTTCATGCCTTTTCTAAAGTTAGTTTTCATCGCACTGAGATGAGAAGAACATAAAATTAAAGTAAATAAGAATAAGGATTTTTTCATAGTGAATAGTGTGTAAGAAAATAAAATTTAGTCAATAAAATTGTTTTCTCATAACTTATTTTTTACGAATAACTTATTACCTTTATTTAACTTCATTTTTAAAAATTAATTGATTAAACTTATACTATAAGAAAAATAAAAAAGGATATTATGTTAATTGTTTCTGAGAAAATTTCTTTAGAAGATCTCAAGAAGATGTCAGAAAAGATGTTCAATCGCATTGTCAAAGCAGTAGTGGACATTGAAAGAGAGATTATGGTTGTTGATGCTGAGCTTCATGCTGATGAAGAAAGCATATTATTAGAAAATGATTCACAACAAAAAAATCTATGGGGAATTAATCTTCATCCTGATCAATTTGGTAAAGACGGTTGGATAGAGTTTGATTCAATGATTAACTTGAGACCTTCTTGGGGTAATAAAACAAGAAGTGCTGAAGATGTTGAAATTAAAGATAAGATAAAAAAATTGTTGATCGATTGGTAAGCCAATGATTATACATAAAAACTTAGCTTCCGGACGTTGGTTTAATTTTTCATTGATGGAGCAATTGGCTAATGTGGGTATGGATATTGATCGTACTATTCGTTGGCGAGATAAGGGTGATTTGCAGATGAGTAGAGATGCGTTTGAAAGAGCATTAGAATTACTTGATTTAACTGTTGCTGACCCCAAAAATAAAGGCCCAAGACTTAAGGAACTCCTTCGTGTGAGAGAGGCTCTTGTAGATCATTTTGTGTATGATAATGAATATCAGACAACCGATAAATCATGGCAAAACTATTTCTTTGACTTCAATTATGTCGCCGCTTTGCGACGTGGAAAATAATCATACTTTTGAAAATTTGTCTTGACTGACAGGGAGAGTTTCGTATAATCTGCAATTGTATTGCATTTTGTACGAAAATTACAGGGATAGATCATGATAAAACGTGAAATAACTCCACATCTTATAGATTTAGCGAAACAGTTTCCAGCGATCGCTGTTATGGGTCCACGTCAATCTGGTAAGACAACTTTAGTAAAGCAAACATTTCCAGATTATACGTACGTCACGTTAGAAGATATCGACAAAAAGATCGCTGCCAGGGAAGACCCACGAGGGTTTTTGGCAACATATAAA
>CAYPXP010000080.1:0-4513 GCA_964414965.1 uncultured Pseudomonadota bacterium | reverse complement strand
AAACAAGAGCAGATTTTTGAGGATGTGTACCACTGTGAGCATATATATGTGTTAATAGAACACAATTTAGTAGTGAAAAAATTTTTTTCATAGGAACTCCTTTGATTAAAAATAAACAAATCCTTTTTTAACATTAATAATTGAGATATGCAAATAAAGAATTTGAGTAAAAGTGTCTCCTGAATAAAAAACCTATATTGAAGATGAAACATCAATCGAAAAAATGATCCAAGATGCAATTAGTGAAATAGATAAAATATTAAAATAAGCTTTCTTAAGATGTGCATCCATGTTTTAATAAAAATTCAATGATGGCAGCTCGCTTTAATTCTCTAGCGTAATCAAGTGGTGATTTATTTGATAAATTGTTTTGATATATAAGTGGTTCTTCTTCTAATAAGGTTTGTACGATATCTAACCTATCATTTTTAATTGCTATCCAAAGAGGATTTCGTTGTTCCATAGATTGTAAATTGTGAAGTAATGTAAGAAGAGCCAGTAAAGATCGTTTTTTGCTCATGAAGATTCCTTTTTTTTATACAATCACTTTGTTAGCCACTGTTCTAGTGTAGTCTTTAAATCTTCTTTTACAAGTGGTCCGCCACCTTGAATAATTAATGGACTTCCACCGCCGCGTAGACCAAATTTTTCTTGCAATATCGTAGCTAATTCTTTGAGATTAATTGTAGTTTTTAATGTTGGTGTAATTGCGGCAACAAAATTTAATTTGTCATCTGAGATGCTTGTTAGGAAAAAGAGGCCTTCTTGCTTTGTGGTTAACAACTGGGCTATTTCTCTTAAGTCATTAAGATTTGCTTCTTTTTGTTCAATATAGAGTAATGACGTATTGTTGATTGTTTGTATGTTTTTTAACAATTCAGGGATTTGATAGGTTACTAAAGCTTTTTTGAGTTTGGCAACCTCTTTGTTAAGATTTTGTACTTGTTCAATTTGATGTTCAATAGTTTTATATACTTCATCAGATTGAATTTTAAAGATTTGGCCAATGCCTTTAATTGTTTTATAACAATTTTGGAAAAGTTCGAGCGATTTACGTTCAGTAATGGCCGTGATTCGTTTCATGCCAGATGATATTGTTTCAACGTCAGTAATTTTAAATGCGCCAATTTTACCTGTCGAATCGATATGGGTTCCGCCACATAATTCTTTTGAGTAATCGCCAATTTGTATCATGCGAACACATTCTGGGTTATATTTTTCTCCAAAGTGGGCTATTACTCCTGCTTTCTTTGCATTATCAAGAGTCGTTTCGGTTATAACGACCGAAATGTTTTGCCAGATCATCTGATTAACTTGATATTCAAGTTCTTTGATCATTCCAGGAGTAATATGATCATCATAATTGAAATCAAATCGTAGATAATTAGGTGAGACTAATGACCCAGCCTGTTTGATTTGACTGCCAAGTAAATTTATTAAAGCGGCTTGCAATAAGTGAGTTGCCGTGTGATTTTTCATTGTGCAGATGCGGAGCGGATCTACTTTTTGAATAATCTTTTGTCCGATAGTTAAATCTTTAGGCGCATGAATTTTAATAGCAATGGCATTATCTATTTGTTGAAGATCAAGAGCCGGAATTATTTCATCATCAATAATAATGGTTCCTTCATCGCCAGCTTGTCCTCCGCGTTCAACATAAAAAGGAGATTCTGAAGGGATAATCCAACATTCTTCATCTTCTTTTACTGAATCAACTAAAGTATTGTTTTTGATGATTTGTTGGATGTCCGAATTTTGTTCAAGTGTTTGATAGCCAGTAAATTTAGTTGTTATGGTCGGATTTAACGCGACCGTCAATGTAGTTTTATCTTCCTTTGGACCTGATTGTGCTCGCTGTCTGTCCATAAACTCTTCAAATATCTTATGGTTTACTTTATATCCTCGCTCACGAGCCATGAGATCGGTAATTTCGAATGGGAATCCATATGTGTCGTAGAGTCTAAATGCTTGTTCGCCGCTAATTTTTTTAGTTTTTTTATTTTCTTCAAAATAATTTTCAAGAATTTGTTGGCCACGTTTAAGATTTTCTGTAAACTTCTCAACTTCTTTTTTGATAAGTGAGTTGATCAACTTTCGATTGGCTTTGAGTTCGGGATAAAATTCGCTCATGTAATCGATAAACGTGTCAGCCAAAAGAGGGAAAATAGGTTGTTGACTCAATTTTTGATCAAATAATGCAGCTCGACGAATTATTTTACGCAAAACATATCCACGTCCCTCATTTGAGGGCATGCATCCATCAGTAATAAGTAGTGAGGATGAGCGAATATGGTCCGCCAAAACATTGAATGCGGCTTTTATTTGAAGAGGCTGTTCTTCATATTTCAAGCCGGTCAATTCTTCTATTTTTTTAATAATAGGAGCGAAAAGATCAGTCTCATAAACAGTATCTTTTCCCTGAAGAACTAATGTTAAACGCTCTAATCCCATTCCTGTATCAATACCAGTCTGTTTGAGTGGAACAAGGGTGCCATCTGCTTGCCGATTATATTGCATAAAGACAAGATTCCAAATTTCAAGAAAGCGCTCATCGCACTCATTAGGATCTTTGCAATTTGGCCCAAATTCTTCACCTTTATCATATAAAATTTCACTACAAGGACCACAGGGACCAGTATCGCCCATGGACCAAAAATTATCTTTTTCACCACAACGAAAAATCTGCTCTTTGGGTAACCCCATATCTTTATGCCAAAGATTATAAGCGTCATCATCATCTTTATATACGGTTACAACTAATCGAGATGCAGGGATATTCATGACATTTGTTAAAAAGTCCCAGGCAAATTGAATGGCTTCTTTTTTAAAGTAATCACCAAAAGAAAAATTTCCCATCATCTCAAAAAAAGTGAGATGTCTCTTAGTAAATCCAACGTTATCAAGATCATTATGTTTTCCGCCAGCGCGAACACATTTTTGGATAGTTGTGGCTCGTTTATAGGCTCGTTTTTCTTTGCCAAGAAATAAATCCTTGAATTGATTCATTCCAGCATTAGCAAATAATAATGTGGGGTCTTCGGCAGGTATTAATGGAGAACTGGAAACTTTTTCGTGATTGTGTTTTTGAAAAAAATTGAAAAATTTTTCTCGTATTTCTCTTTGGTTCATACGTGATCCTTAGGTCAAGAAATTTCCTATAAGGATACTGCAATTCTACAAAATGAGCAATTTGATTGACTCTTAACAGAGTATTTTCATATGATACTTTGCGGGAAGGGAAAATGATTGGGGGATTTTATGAATAAGTTGCTATTGCTTATCTTATGTTTACCATTACTATGTTTTGCTATGCATAAAGGACAAGGTGCAAAACCTAAAAAAAAGGAAAATTTGATGCTTATGGCAACTGGTTATCTTACGCGAGCTATAATTCATAAGGTTCTTTCCGAGCAGCCTAGTAATGTTTCTCCTTTAACAGCAGTAAAAGGGATGTTGGCTTTTCTTGAAGCGGAAGGTGTTTTAGTACAAGGTGATGAAGATTTATATGAAAAACTTTTGACCGCTTCTGCTATAGAAGGTTTTCCTGCTGGCAATCAGGAATTGAGTAAATTTTATTTGCGTAAAGCGAAAAAAACATTAAAAGATGCAGCTGCCGCAGGCAATAGACAGGCTACTAATATTTGTCGTGTTATTTCTGAGTATAACTTGGAAAAAATGCTCGGTGGACAAGCTCAAAAGAATCCTCAAAAAACAAAAATTCCTACCGGTATGTATCTGTAATTATTCCGATGAAACAATAAAAATATTCTTTTGATTGCAGCGTTGACTTTTACTGACTCTATTTTTTAAACTCAGGCCAGGGATACTAATCGGAGGGGATATGAAAAGTCTGTTAGGGATACTTACTTTACAGTTTGTCTTTATGAGTTCTATGCAAAAATCAGAGATTGATATTATTACGTTTAAACAATCATTAGAAAGGCTCAGGAAAAAAATTAGTCAATTAAAAACAAGCGACTTGGCGAAAAATAAAAGCAAATTAAATACAGAATTTTTATCTTTGGATACGCCACGAAGTTTAGCTGAAGATTATTTAAAACAAGCCATTGAATTACATACGGTCTTTCGTAGTACGCCCGCGCTGATGGATGATTCAGAAAAATCGAAGAATGCTATTGTTTTTTATTTGCTGGCTCAAGGATCTTTGAAAGCAAATAATAAAGAAAAATATGAGTACTATTTGGATAATTCGGTAAGCCAAGGCTATAAATTAGCGCAAGGTGAAAAACGAGATTTTTTAGTTGAAAAAGCTGTTAAAACGTTAAAAAAGGTGGCATCACAAGATTCTGAAGCGGATCTTTTAGTGAGAGAATTAGCGAATTTTTCATTTGTTGATTTAATTCATAGTGAAGCTAAAGAAAAAGATCTTCCACCTGAATCTCTTTATAATTAACGTGAACTTGATCTAAGCAAATGTGTCGCGTTCGATAAAACCTTTCGATTAAGCTTCAGCCTTCATTAAACTTACGGCTGACAGGCTGGGGGTGAGCTC
>CAYPXP010000079.1:0-4526 GCA_964414965.1 uncultured Pseudomonadota bacterium | reverse complement strand
GCTTATGTTTAACAAATTTAGAAAATGCTAATCTCGACAACACTGATTTAAGGGGAACAACACTTACAAATGCAAACCTTAAAAATACTAAGTGCAACGCTCAAACTCAGTTTCCTATAGGTTATACTTGTGAAAACGGACTAGTTACAATTGGTAACGTTGCTTGTAATGCTAATGATGTTTTACCTGTTGGCTATATATGTGAAAATGGAAGCATAAGAGAAGAAAAGATCAGTGGATGTCCTGAAGACAGCGAAAGTTATCATCCTGGTAAAACCGTACGTTCAGCAAGACCAGTCGATAAGACTAACGTCGAGGCTAAAAAAATATAACTTTTTTCAAGTAATAGCAGCAAAGAAGTTGCGGGTTCTCAGAAAACATTTGTCATAAAATGATTTTTTAAAAAAAAATCATTTTATGTAGCCTTGTCGAAGTTCTTCTTTATAAAAAATATAAAGACCTAATGAAATAATCCCAAGGCTGAAAATAAAAGCTAAACTTACTTTTTCGCCTAAAAAAATCCATTGGAAAAACGCCGTACAAAATGGCACAATACCACCAGCAAATGACAATAAAGTAACTGTATATTTTTTTAATAAATAACCATATAAATTATAACAAATGATACCCCCAGTTATAACCAGAGCGATCAAACATCCGATAGTTATAGGCCAATTTTTAACTGGAAAAGGATGCCAAGGTTCAAAAAATGGCGATAACACCAGTGAATAAATACCACCAAATAACATTGCCCATCCATTTATAAAAAAGGCTCGATAACCTTTATGTAGCAACTTTTTAAAAGTACTCCAAGCTAGCGCTGCCGAAATTACTGCAATAACTAATGCCATATCTGCTGCTGAGATATGAGAAAAGGAAAATAACGACTGCTCTTTAGCCCCTTCATGTAAAATAATTGGAATAAATCCAATAAAACCAATCCCCATACCAACATATTTCAAAGGAGTCATTTTTTCATTAAACATAAGCCATGCAAATAGAGCGGTAATAAATGGAGAAAGGCTCCAAATGAGTGATGTTTTTGCTGCAGACAAGTATTGCAAAGCCCAAAATTCGCCAACATACGGAATAAGAATATGAATAACACCTAAAAACAAAAATAAAAAAATGTCTTTTTTATGAATCTTACAAGATTGTCGACGAACAAGCAGATATCCAAGCATAAAAAAACTTGAAACGATCATGCGAATGCCAATAAAAAAGATTGGAGAAGCGTTCTGCATCGCGATTGAACCAAAAATAAACGTTAACCCAAAAAATGCATACATTAAGAAAAGTAAAAGAATCATTTTTTCCTCAATAACGTTAAATCATTTTTATAAAAAATAAACAAGCCTACTGAAAGCATTATTAATGATATATAAAATGCGCCAGTAACTTGCTCTTGAAGAAAGAGCCTACCTAAAATCGCTGTAAATAAGGGGCTCGTGAGACTCAAGAAAGTCATAAAAATCATGTTGTAACGACGCAATAAATAACCATATAAGTTATAACTTATGATGTGAGCAACTAATGCCGATGCAATAACAAAAACAAAACAATAAAGGCCATTAAAGACGGGCAACGGATGCCATAATTCTGTTAAAACTGAAAAAAGCAATGCAAAACATCCCCCTATAAACAATGTAACCCCATTAACAATAATTGGACTATACGATCTATTCTGAACAAGCTCTTTAACCGCCGACCAACCTATAACGGTTGTAAAAGCAGAAATAACCACCGCAAGATCTGCCGTTGAAAAAGCGCCCATCTGCCCGCCATATAAAATGACTGGTAAAATACCAGCAAATCCAATTAATAACCCTATCCATTTCGTTCGAGAAAGATATTCTTTAAACATTATTGCTGAAATTAATGCGCCAACAAAAGGCGTCAGCGTATAAATTAATGCAACTTTAGCTGCAAATAAATACTGCAAAGACCATATATCTAAACAATTAGTAATACAAACACTTAATAAGCTAACCAATAAAAAAAGCCAATAATCTTTTCTTGCTATGGCAAAATTTTTTCGTTGAAAAAATTTATGATACGCAAGCAATAAACTACCAGCTAAAAGTAAACGAAGGGCTACCAGAAAGAACGGTTTTGCAAAAAACAACGACTCTTTAATCAAGATAAATGAAAATGACGTTAAAAAGTATAATACAAAGGCTAAAAACATACGGGCTACTCTTTTACGGTAAGCTCATGATCAACTATTCTAATTCGTTCGATAGATGTTGCTTTCCCTGTTTCTGTATTAATTGTTATAACTACAGCGCCTAATACAAATGGTCCCCGATAATCTACTTCAAATCGTGCCGGCATCTGAGTAATTAATGCACGCAATGCACTCTCTTTTTTAAACCCTATCATCGAATCAAGCGCTCCAACCATGCCAATGTCAGAAACATAAGCAGTCCCATTTGGTAAAATGCGTTCATCAGCAGTTTGTACATGAGTATGCGTTCCTACAACAGCGCTGACTTTCCCATCCAAAAAGAGTCCTAAACCGATTTTTTCAGCAGTTGCTTCAGCATGAAAATCTATAACAATAATATTCGTTTTTGACTCTAAATAAGAGAGAATTGTTTGAGCTGTTCTAAATGGGCAATCAGTCATTTCTCTAAAAAAAACACGCCCTTGCAAATTAATAACCGCAATCGTAACACCATTAACGGTAACGGTTGTAACTCCTTTGCCAGGACAACTCGATGGATAATTTGCTGGACGCAATAAATCAGTATGTGTCTCAAGATAAGGGACAATATTTTGCTTAGCCCATAAATGATTGCCGGCAGTTACAACCTGAACCCCTAAATCTTTGAGAGCAATCATATCATTAGGCGTAATACCACGACCATTTTTAGCTAAATTTTCCCCATTGACTATAGTTACATCAATTTTATGTTTTAATCGCAACTGATCGATATATTTAGTAAAAACAGCAAGTCCTGGTTCTCCAATAAGATCACCAACAAAAAGTACTTTTAATTCTTTCATACTTTACCGTGCATATTCTATAGCGCGCTTTTCTCGAATAACATTTACTTTAATTTGCCCGGGATAATTCATTTCTGCTTCTACTTGTTTTGCTATTTCACGAGCAATAATACGCGCTTTTTCATCATCAACTAAATCTTCTTCAACAATAATACGTATTTCGCGACCTGCCTGCAAGGCATAAGCTTTTTTAACACCTTCAAAGCGTGACGCTATCTCTTCCAGATCTTCAAGTCGTTTTAGATAGGCTGCAAACGTTTCACGTCGAGCTCCAGGACGAGAAGCAGAAAGCGTATCAGCGATTAAAATAATTGGAGCATACACTGAATTAAAACTCTGTTCTTCATGGTGAGCAGCAATTGCATTAACGATTCGTTGTTCTTCGCCACAACGTTTGACGACATCGGCACCTATTTGTGCGTGAGGTCCTTCTAGTTCAGCTGTCATAGCCTTTCCAATATCATGAAATAATCCCGCACGTGCAGCTATCGTTTGATCAAGCCCTAATTCGCCAGCAATCATTCGCGCAAAATAAGCTACTTCTTTACTATGTTGTAAGACATTTTGAGAATAACTGGTACGAAAATGTAACTTTCCTAAAAGAGTAACAATCTCTGAAGAGACTCCTTGCAGATTAAAGTCCATGATTGCTTCTTTGCCATACTCTTCGATAATTTCGTCTATTTCTTGCTCACATTGCGATACCGTCTCTTCAATACGTGTTGGATTTATACGGCCGTCACTTATCAAAATCTCTAAAGCTCGTCGAGCTACTTCACGTCGAACCGGATTAAAACCAGATATAGTTATAACTTCAGGAGTTTCGCCAATAATAAATTCCATTCCTGTAGCCATCTCAAGAGCTTTAATGTTACGGCCTTCTTTGCCAATAATTCGACCCTTCATATCTTCATTAGGAAGGTGCACAACACCAACGGTAGCAGTATTTACTGCATCGGTCGTATATCGTTGCATAGTACTAAGAATGATATCGTTGGCTTTTTCTTTAGCACGTTGCTTAGTCTCTTCCTCAACCTTTTGTACCCATTTCTCTTGAGTAAAATAAACTTCATCATGAAGCGTTTCAAGTAACATGTTTTTTGCTTCATCTTTGCTCATGCTACCAACATGTTCAAGTTTAATGATGAGGTCACTATATAAGGTTTTAATTTTCGCTTCATTTATACGCAATTGATCCGCAGAACGAAGCATGTCTCGTTCACGCCTTTGCAACTCAAGCTTGAGTTCATCAAGTCGCAACTCACGCTTTTGCATATCTTCATCACGAGTCAAAACCTTTTTTTGCAATCGTTCCAGCTCTTGACGTTCTCGTCGCGATTCTTCTTCAAATTCTCTTCGACGGCGATAAATCTCATCACGAATCTTTAAAGAAGCTTCACGACGCTCTGTATCTATCTCATGCTCAATTGTATTGAGCTTGTCTCGCGATACTACGAGTTCACGCCGCGCTCGCGATAAACGATATTGCGCATAAATGAGCAACATCCCTGACAAAG
>CAYPXP010000078.1:0-4612 GCA_964414965.1 uncultured Pseudomonadota bacterium | reverse complement strand
ATTAAACTTGACTATTTGAAAATTTTTAGCTATAATCATAGTAGGATGAAGCTAGTTAAAAATGTTTTTATATAATAAGAATTTGGAGGAAATTATGAAACGTATTTTATCAATATTATTACTAACTTTTACAAGCTTAGCAATGGAAAAATCTTGTATTAACAAGGATTATTTGAAAATACTGATAACAGAACTCAAAGAGACTAAGGCTGATTTAGAAGAGGTAAAAGAGGCCGATGCTTCTTTGGTACTTCATGGATTTAACACAATAAGTGACGATGAATTTTCGTTCAGATTAGCTCGAAGAAATCGTTTAATATCTCGTATTGGTGAGATCACTAAAAAAATAGAAGATGCTAGCATAATCGAATAATACGATATAATAAATTAAATAAAATATCCATTCATTCTCAAAGCTTAAGTTTTGCGGATGAGTGGATATTTTGTTGATTCAGCCAAAAACAATAGTACAAAAAAAGACATTGAACTAAGCGTAGAAACAGAGAAGAAACAATACTCATCAGAAAATAAAACATCAATAAGCTTGCGCTAATTTTTCAAATATAAAATTAACGCTTGACAAAAGCTATCACTTTGATAAGCTAAATAGTGTCATATAACAATGACATTATTTATGGGGAAATGGAGGTTTTTAAAAGTGAATTTCTCAAAATTGGCTGCAATTTTTATATTTTTAAATATATTATCTCTTCAAGCAATGGCACGCCTTACTATTGAAGACAGCAAAAGAGAGCTTCAACAACAACTGTTGATCACCTCAAATGCATCAGCTTCAGTTAATGAGCGAGTAGAAGCATTTAAACAAGCTAAAAATATTGCACAAGAATTAAAACAAGAGGCATCACTTTTACGAATCGCTCCTTATAAATTTAAAGGGATTCATTATGAACAAATCACCGTTTCAGGAAATTATCTAAAAGAAGTTACTGATCAACTAACCATGATCATACATCTACTAGATAACCAAGAACGGGAATTACGCGGAGTAAACAACGATGAAGCGACTGTCAATGAATTAAGCTCTATTGTTAATCAAATGGGTGAAGAGCACCACGCATTAGCTCAATTATTACGAAACTATATACAAAATCATAACAATTAACGGAGGTTATTATGTTAAAGAAATCATTATCTATTGTAAGTTTATTATCATTAGCACCAATGTTAGGCATGCAACGACATGCTCAATCAAGTTCTGGCAGCTTAGTTATGACTGTAGATTCTAACGTCTCAGCAACTATCGAGACTATTGCACGAGCAGTTGCTACCGTTAAAGATGAAGCAAAATCATTCGAAGAACGTGAAACTGCATTAAATAGCATTAGAAGCTCAATTAATACTTTTCAAAACCGCATTTTAAGCGATAACGAACGTACACGATTATCACGTGCATTTGGATGTACGATTGCTTCAACAAGACCAATTAATGTTATGGCAAACATGCAATTACTACTCACTAAATTACAAAACACTCTCTTAGAAGAACAAGTAGTAGCTGCATCAAGCGCCAACATTTCACGCAATCCTTTGGAAACTGGAGCACTAGGTGCCATACAAGAAAGAGCACAACGCTTAGGAGCCCAACGAAACGCGCAACAAGAACGATCTCATGCAGCGGAACAACAAATAAATCGCATGACGCAAGAATTAGCAAACATGAAGCAAACATTAACTGTAAAAGAAAATGAACTTAACGAATGTGATGAAACAATATCAACATTAACACAAACGCTTGGTGAAACATCTGCAAATTATCAACGTACTTGTACAGTTCTTAATGGCGTTGTAAAAGCAAAACAAGAAATTGAGCACGAAGCTGAGCAATATAAAGTCGCTATCGATGCGCTACAAGCTCAAATAGCTATTATCGAAGAAACTAACGCTGAGCTCAGTAACCTATAAGGAGACTTTATGATAACTGTAAAACGTTTATTAAGTCTTGTTCTGGTGAGTAGCGCAATAACACTTAACGCTATGGACGCAGATAGAGCCGCAAGGAAACAAGAAATACTTGCACGGCAAAAAGCAGCTATTGAACTTTCAAAAACTGTAGTAAACCGTATGGCTGGCAATCAACAAAAGCTACAAGATGCCGCAGCAAAATTGCCATCAAGTGTTCCACCAACAGTTGCTTTAGCAACAACAGAAACACAAACTGATAAGATGAAACCATCGAGCTCAGTTCAAGCGATTGTAGCAACCGGCGGTATGATTGCATATATTCTTTGGCGTATTTATTTAAAAGAACCAATTCAAAATGAAATAATCATCAAAGAAGTACCTATTGGTCTTTATAAATTAGGCATCAATACAGGCACAGCATTTGTCAATTTCTTAAAAAATATTGATATTACGCCTGAAAATGCAATGCATTTATTATTGCACTCTTAATTCAATCTTAATCTTCAAAAAGGGTCCGAAACTTCGGACCCTTTTTTATTCGCAACATTTGAGATTTTTCTGTGCCCATGTTATTTTTCACAAAAACAGGAGTCTCCAATGATGAAGTTTAATTTTCTATCTCTATTCATTTTTATAACTTATTTCCACATTACCAGTGCTATTACCGCTGGAAAAAGCTATTTATCACTTCGCCCCTCATTTGAAGCTGGAACAACTGAACGAACGTCTATTGATCATTTTTTGCAAAATCTAGAAACTGATAAAAAACACTTTTTTGAAGTTGTCCTTTTTGGAGGCAAAGCAACAAAGACAAGCAATATAGCTTCATATTTTTTACCCTCCGGCACCTCTTGCGTAAGTATTGCAGAAGATGCATCACCTCAATGTCAATGCCGTGACATTAATGCAGCTTATTTAAATATCGTTTCAGCTCCAGTTTATAACAAAACAAGTGCCGAAATTCAAGCACTCATACCCACCATGACCTATGCTAGCCAACTACAATTATCACCCAAACGTCATGAAATTGGCATTGGCTTTATATACCAGGTACATTTCACCGATCACCTCTGGTTTGATATCTCAACCGCCTTTACCCAAATAAAACAGAATATTCAACCTTGTGAATGTATTATAAATAATGGTGGAACAGGTCCAAACGGATTCGGCTATCAAAATTTAAGCTGCAGCATGACCAGTACCAGCATCTCTTATGGCAAAATATTAAATTGTAATCTCAAAAAAAATGGCGTTCCTCAAGTAGATCTTCGCTTTGGTGGCATAACATCAAATGAAAAAAATATTCTTAATGCCTTTATTGGCGTCGATATCCCAACGGGCAACAAACCATGTCAACGATATATGTTTGAACCGGTTGTTGGCAATAATAAACATTGGGGAATCTTTTTTTCATTAGGTGAATCATTTGCTATTTCAAAAACAGATTCTTATAAAATATCACTTTCCGGCGATTTATTATTCCGCTATCTATTCACTAACACCCAATTGCGATCATTTGATTTAAAAGATAAACCATGGAGTCGTTATATGGGCGTCTGGAAAAATAACAATGCCCTGGGCTCACCAGCCATTGCAAGCAATTGTAATGAAGCCTTTGACCGCGCTGAACATTTAATTAATTACTCAACATTATGTGCTCAAATATCACCTAAAGCACGCTTTGATGGTACATTTGCCATCAACTTTGACAAGAATAGCTGGCACACTGAAATTGGATATCATGTCTATGCCAATCAAGCAGAAGAAATTTGTATAAAATCGAATATTTACAACAATCTAGGCATAAAAGCCCTTGCTAATTATTTCATCTTATGGGGAACAAATGACACGCCAGTAACACGTAGTTTTGCCGATATTAAAAGTTATACGTTTGGTGCGTATCCTCCAGTAGTCGATTACATCTATAATGATGGAACGTATACTGCTACCTATGTACCAATAACTACCTGCGATCTTGATCCAAATTCAGCGGCAACACCAGCCCAGTTTATTCACACGCTTTATGCAACCATTGGACGCACCTGGAGTCTTTCAGATCATGATGTACCATTTTCGCTCAATTTTGGTGCATCGTATGACATAAGTGGCAACAATAATGCCCCAAATCAATGGCGCCTATGGCTACAACTAGGCCTCGCATTTTAATAACTATTAAAGCTCTTTAAATAATCTAATACCACGCACAACAGTATCATGGGCAATTGAAGGCTCAAAAATTTCAATACTGAGAACTTTCAAAGGTAATCGCCATAAAGGAACCGCCAATACATCCTGACAAAAGTTTTCAGTAATATAAAAAAATGCATCTTTACAGAATACTTGAAATGAAGTATTAGCCGCATCTAAATGATACACCGTTAATGCATTAACATTGTCCAATCTAATAGACAAAATACGATCACTCTTCGAATTTAAAAAATCACATTGACGTTGTCCATGTCTATCTTTATATCCAATAAAAATACGATAGGGACAAGCATTTCTAATACTTAAAAGACTCAATGGCTCTCCATTAAGCGCACCACAACTATTCAAAAATAAATAGATGAGAATTGAGAACATCTTCATTCTACGCATAAACCACCCCTTACAATTTTGAAAAGAGTACCAATAAATTGTTTTTAAACAACAGAAAATGAATTAAATATGCGATAAAGTAGTTATATAA
>CAYPXP010000077.1:0-4629 GCA_964414965.1 uncultured Pseudomonadota bacterium | reverse complement strand
TATTTTTGCTCTTATTTTCATCTCTGTCTTTATCTACTGGACCTATCGAATTATAAGAAAAAAAATTCATGACTAAAAAATAATTTTGCAATCACCTTGTTAAGAAATAACAAAAAAGATTATTAAGCTACAGCTTTTTTAAACAAAAAAATCTCTTCATTTACTATCTTAACTATCTTTATCTACTGGACCTGTCGAATTATTTTTTCTTTTTTCTACAGCAAGATATAAAAAATAATATAAAAAAAAGCCATATAGCCCCATAATTATATAATAAGATTTCGAGTAATTAAAAAAGCCATTGTAATACATAAAATAAATACCAAAGATTAGGGTTATATCGGCAACAAGAAAAAGGGTATTTCTTAGCCAAGTTCTTAACGGCTCATCAAATTTTGAAGCCCAATTAAAAATAAATCCATCTTCTATTCGATCGCTTAAGGTAAAAAGCCAAATTAAGCTTATCATGCCAACAACACCAAAAATTGGCCTCGCAATAGCATTTGCTGTGGCTCCCAGGAAAGAATGTCCTGGGAACCCAATTGTAATCAAAATTTGGAAGATAGAAAGAAATATTATAGCGCCAATATTATCTCGCAATCGAACCCAAAAAGTTTTCACTATATTCATAATATCTCTCTACTACTTATGTATATAAGACTTGAAAAATGAGGATCATATTCCTCAAAAGTTTGTCTAATAAACGCTTCTTCAGCTTGACTAACCGTTGATCTACTTTGCCCTAATGGCTCCCTATCGAAGTCTTGCATCGTTGCTAGCAACTCCTTAATAAAGGGATAGCTTGCTACCAGTGGACAAAAGATCTCTTTATAATCTAAAGTCCTCGTTGACTGAATTAAAAACACCAGAAAAAAAGTTAAAGTATATATTTTCCCTAGTTTCACGTCACTCCTTGCTGCATAAAATAAAAACAATTAAATAATTTTTCTAACTTATTATAAATACTATTTTCTCACAAATCCGTAATTTTAAAAAATGGTTAAGACATTCTATCTAGCGTGAACTCGATCTAAGAAAACTTAAAAAACCGCGAATTCGAATAAAGGCTAACAGTTAATAAGTGTTTATATTAACGAGTTTCAGCCCGTCAGCCGTAAGTTTAATGAAGGCTGAAGCGAACTCGAGGAGTCATGCCTAACGTAATTGGTAAATTTAATTTTATAATTTATAAAAAAAGTTTTTGTTGCGCGTTCGATAAAACCCTTCAACTCGCCATAAATGGCTTGTTCAGGGCGAACGCAGATAGAAAAGTTCATGTTTTCTTAATTACAAACACTAAGCTATTGAACTAAAAAAACAAAGTTTGACATCTTAAAAATCAAATCAACCCGCGTTCGCCCTGAACAAAGCTTAAGCGAATCTATGAGCGAAAAGCGAAGTTGAAGGGTTTTATCGAACGCGTCGCAAACTTGCTTAGATCGAGTTCACGTTAATGTAATATTTTGCGATGCTAATGAAATTGTTGAATGTGAAAAATTTCAAAACAGATATTTATGTTTTTTCTTTTATGGAGGAAAAATAATTATTACAAATGCATTTACTAAAAAGGTTCAAAAGCTTCCTTCGCGTGAAAAAACTAAGGCACTTAATGCATATAAAAGTTATATAAAAAGAGTTAAATCTGGGACTTATTATGATTAAAAAAGTTGCAACTACCTATGAAAAGATAACTTCAAATGTTCGAAGAAAAAAGCGTATCGAGAAAGAATATCATACATTGCTTATTTCTGAATTATTACAAGCAGCGATGGAAAAAGATATTATTACGGTGAGAGAGCTTGCGCGTGAAGCAGGGATATCGCCTACTATAATTCAAGAGCTCAAAACATATAAACGTAAAGATATTACGCTTGGTACTGCAAATAAAATTTTAAATGCTATTGGCTATGAAGTTTCATATGTACCAATTAAAAAATAGCGTATCTTTTATGCTTCATCTGCATAAGGTGAGAAGACAAGTTTATTCTTTTTTATAGTCGCACTTTTTGTTCCAGCAATAAATGGTTGTATTGCCAGATTTATCAGTCTTTTTAACTAAAAATGGCAGTTCGCATTGTGGACAAGGAGTCTCTTCGATGTCACCAAAAATCGTAAACTGACATTTTGGATAATGGGCACATCCCCAAAATTTGCCGCCACGCCAACTTTTTTGGACTACATCGCCTTTACAGAGTGGACAAGGGAACGAGGCTTTTTCTTGATGAATATATTTACATTCGGGGTAGCCTGAACAGGCGACAAATTTGCCAAAACGACCGATACGTTCTTGAAGTGGTTTGCCACATTTTGGACAGGTCATTTCAAGCATTTTTGGTTTTTCAGCTTCAACTAATTTAACAGAACCATCTTCTTCACGAGCAAAATTACTGGTGAATTTGCAATTGGGATATCCTGAACAACCTGCAAATTCGCCGGCTTTTCCTAAGCGAATTACTAGTTTGTGTTCTTTGCATTGTGGACAAATCAGATCTGTCTCTTCAACCTTCTTTTTGTGACCTAAGAATTTTTCGAGGTCTTTGCTAAACTCACCATAGAATTCATTGAGTAACGCATCACGGTCCATTTCACCTTCAGCGATTTTATCAAGATCTTCTTCCATCAAGGCAGTGAATTTTACATTGATAATTTTAGGAAGGTTATGAACGAGCATTTCAGTTACTTTTGTTCCTAATGGCGTTGGTACAAAACGTTTTTTCTCATCAAGTTCCGTGTATTCACGTTTGCGAATCGTGCCCAGAATATTGGCATAGGTACTTGGTCGGCCAATGCCCTCTTTTTCCATCTCTTTAACTAATGAAGCTTCAGTAAAGCGTGCTGGTGGTTGCGTGAAATGTTGCTTAGGGTCAACTTTGTTTAAATCAACGGCATCTTTTGCTTTAAGGTCACCTGGAAGTTTAACTTTTGTCTCTTTTTCGTCATCTTCTTCGATATGATACAGTTTTAAAAAGCCGTCAAAAAGCAATGTGGAGCCGGTAACTTTGAATGTGTATTTGCCGCCAGTTATGGAGACTGTTCGTTGAGCATAAACGGCTGGATTCATTTGTGAGGCGATAAATCGTTGCCAAATAAGCGTGTATAATTTTGCTTCATCAGAACTTAATGAATGAATAATGCTTTGTGGTGTTTTGCTGGCATCAATAGGTCGGACGGCTTCGTGAGCATCTTGTGCTTTTTTACCTTTGACATAAACATTTGCTTTGCTTGGTAAATAATTGGTGCCGAATTGATCTTTGATAAATGAACGGGCTTGTTTTAAAGCTGTCTCTGAAAGACGCAAAGAGTCGGTACGCATATAGGTAATTAAAGCGACCGTGCTATCTCCGATTTGAACCCCCTCATAGAGCTTTTGGGCTATTTGCATAGTCTTTTTTACTGAAAAACCGAGGCGATTATAAGCCGCTTGTTGTAAGGTACTGGTCATAAATGGGGGCAGTGCATTTTTTTTGCGCTCTTTATCTTCGATGGATGCAATAGTATACGATTCTTTTTGAAGTTCAGTAGCGATTTTATCTGCTTGTTCTTTATTTTTTATATCAGGCTTTTTCTTGTTGATGTAAAAGAGACTGGCAAAAAAAGGATCTTTTTTATGAAGAAAGGTGGCATCAAGTGACCACGATTCTTCTGGCTTAAATTCTTTTATTTCTTGTTCGCGATCAACAATAAGTTTAAGTGCAACAGATTGAACACGGCCGGCTGAAAGTCCTTTTTGCATTTTACGCCATAAAATAGGAGAGACTTCGTAACCTACCCAGCGGTCAAGGACGCGGCGAGCTTGTTGAGCGGCAACTTTTTTGAGGTCGACTTCTGTTGGATGTTCTAGGGCGCCAACGATGGCCGGCTGAGTAATTTCATTGAAGGTAATACGATGAATGGCTTTGGGATTTTTAATTTTTTTGGCAATCTCTTCACCAATATGCCACGCAATGATCTCCCCTTCACGATCAGGATCAGGAGCTAAATAGATCTCTTCAGCTGTTTTTGCTTGGCGGACAATGTCATTAATGACTTTTTGTTTACCTTCGAGCGGAACATAATTGATTTTGATTGGTGTTCCGAGTTCAACGCCCAATTCGCGTGTTGGCAGATCTTTTACATGTCCGAGGGTGGACATGATGATAAAATCAGGGCCTAAAAATTTGGAAATGGTTTTAATCTTTGCAGGTGACTCAACTATTAATAATTTCTTCATCGTAAAATTTTATTTAATACCTCTTTTTATGATCTGCCATCTGCCCTATATAATAAGGTTCTATCTTTCAAAGTCAAATACAAATTCAAAACTTTGTCAATTTTTGAAAATTATAGATCGTTAAATTTACCAACAAGTAATTTTATGATATGCTGATTGTGATGTGACAAGAAGGGATTTAGGGGTTTTTTAGTTTTCAATGAAGAAGTTATTATTTAACTTTTGCAAAAAACTGATTAAAAAATTATAAAATGTCCATTACTCCTTTTAGGACATATTGGCGGGTGAGGCCATTGTCATGTCATTAAATGAAAGGTTATATCATGAAACGTATCGTTTCTATTCTACTGTTGTTATGTTTAGTTGGTTGTGGTTATCGCATGAGGCCGCTGCAATCATTGCATAAAAATGAGGCTCGT
>CAYPXP010000076.1:0-4633 GCA_964414965.1 uncultured Pseudomonadota bacterium | reverse complement strand
AAATTTGAGGCCGATAATATGGTCCAATGAATTTATAAGGTTGTTATACTCATTTTGTGTATTGAATATGTAGCCAGCGGCAAAGAGATGGCAGGTATCAAGACAGATACCAATCTTGTTTGGAATTATTAAATGCTGAATAATATGAGCTAATTCTTCAAAAGAACTTCCAATGCTAGATCCTTGACCGGCCATTGTTTCTAAAAGAATAGAGCAATTATAATTTTTTGTTGTATAAATTTGATTTATATTTTTACTAATACGATAAAGAGAATCTTCTTTGAAGTCATTTGTATATGATCCGGGATGTAAAACGAGGTATTCTATTCCAAGTTCATCGCAACGTTCTAATTCTTGTGTAAGACTTTCAATGGATTTTTTTTCTATTTCAGGTGAATGGGAAGCAACATTTATAAGGTAGCCTGCGTGAGCAATGACCATTATACCTGTTTCTTCTTTTTTTTCTTTGAACAGTGTTATCGCTTCAGAAGTTAGCGTGGTAGATAACCATTGTCTGCTGTTTTTTACAAATATTTGAATGGCAGTGCATCCGATTGATTGGCCATCTAGAAGGGCTTTATGAAGTCCGCCTGCTATAGACATATGTGTTCCAATAAGTGGAAAAATTTTTTTTTGTTTATTCATAAGATAATTGACAATTTACTCAATAATTGTAGGTTATTAATACAAATCTGCTACAATTCGTAGTTTGAATTCGTTGTTGTTTTTGTTTCAAAAATTTATAAGGTTTTAATAAAATGAAACACACTATTTCCTTGTCATTATTATTGTTACATCTTTTTGCTTTTCTATCAATTGAAGCCAGACAAGCGGAATGGCTTTTATATAAAAAAGATGATTTTCTTTTTGATTTTAGCGTTGATCAAAAAACAGAAAATTTTTATGTAATAAATGCTGATTATTTTAGTGGCAATCCTATGGATCAATATACGTATATTCAGGGGACATGGGATTTCACTACTCACACGCGATTTGGTGATTATATAAATTCTAAATTAACATTGAGAAATAGGGCAAAATGGGGCAATGCACGGTCTCTTTCATCAACTAAGTCACATGTATCAATTTTAGATTTTGATATAACTGAACATGGACATGGTATCAATTTATTGATTCCTTGGATTAGGAAGGCATGGGTCAAAGTTTCATTAAATAAAGCATTTAATATAGACACAGAGCGTAAGCATAGCTTGAAATTTGGAGCCTTTCCTTATGAATTAGGGCGAGGGATTTCGCTTGGAAGTGCTTATGCTGCATCGCCAGGGTTATTAGGTTTTTTTTCAGATAATACAATTGATCAGTATGCTTTTGGGGTTTTGTTGCGTGGCGATGTAACTGCTGGGCATAATCTTAAATATGATTTTTATTGTGGAGTTTTAGAAAATTTATCAAGCAGTCTCTTTGCAAATACAATAGAAGTTAATAAGCATTCTGTTGGCTCTCCCAGTGTTTATCGTGGTTTTGGTGATTTTGATATAGTCTTTGCCAGTCGTCTTTTTGCTACTTGTTTTGATAATCCGACGTTTGGTAAATTAACGCTAGAGCCATATGTTTTATATGATTGGGATGCTTCACAAAAGGTTGAATACCGCTCTGATTCAAATGCTAAATTGGGAACGATGGGTGTAGCTGTTGAATATACGAGTGAAAAATACGAATTAGGTTTTGAAACAGCTTTTAACTTTGGCCGTCAGTGTGTTAAGGCTTATGATCGTAATAGAATCATTCCTCATCGTAACGCTACAACCGCTGCGGTAGAAGAAGTTTATAGTAACGTATTTTTAGGCGAAAGAGATGCAACTGCGTCTAATAAAGCTTTAGTAACAGATGCCAATAAAACGACAGTAGATAATGGGCCGATGGGAACCATTTTCAATGGTCAAGAGATTAATGCTAGTGGATTGTATAATGGCCCATATCGCTTTAGAGCTCCCTATAAAAATACATTAGCTGGCAACATGTTTGTTATAGATGGAACTTTTTGGTTTAAGCCACATGTATTCAATGTTTCTTTGGCATTGGGATATGCCAGTGGCGGCGAACATCCAAATATTGTTTTAGAAGATCCTGCCTTGACTGAGCGAAATGAGGTCTACGGGGGTTTTGTTGGATTACAAGAAATTTATTCAGGCAGCCGAGTACGTTCTTTCTTTGTTATTGGTGGCCAAGGTATAACGCGACCACTTTCTACACCATTATTAAAACTTGCGAGAGACTTCCAAGGGTATGCTGTTAATGCTACAGGTTTTTCGAATTTAATTTATAGTGGCATTGGCTGTAAATGGACGCCAGATAACTATAAGCGCAAAATTATGGTCAACCCGAATGTATTATATTATTGGCAAGATTATGCCTCAAATAAGTATTGCTTAGCGGTACAAGGAAGTGAAACGAGTGGACCTCTTAATGAAAAAGCTAGTCGTAACTTGGGCTTGGAAGCAAACTTATTCTTTGAAGTTAATTTACTTGAAAATTTTAAAGGATTTTTAGCGACAGCAGTCTTCTTCCCAGGGCAACATTTTGATGATGTATTAGGAAAGCCAACTAATCAAAAACAATATACGGAAGTAACACGAACAGATCGATATGGTATTGATTATAATCAATATCCTTTATTGAATAAAAAAACTGCGTTTGCCTTAGATATGGGTTTTGAATATAAATTTTGATAATTTTCATTGCACAAAGACTTTCTTGTTACGAGAATGACATTAGTTTGGTGTAGAAATGTGAAAATTTAATCGCTGTGCAATGATTTCTTGTGCGGCGATGAAACACAACGCCAAACATATAAACTTCTCTTATATAGCAAAATGCCCATGCTTGTGTAAAGTTTTTTTAAAGCTAATATTATTTTTTAATTTTTGCGTGTGAATAGAAACTACGTTAAGATCGTTTAAGTATTATTGTTTTTGACTTTAAGGTTTTGAAAATGAAGATTGCAGAAATTCATGCTAGAGAAATTTACGATTCACGTGGGTTGCCAACTATTGCATGTGAAATTGTTCTTGATAATGGAAGTTATGTTACATCGAATGTTCCATCAGGCGCATCAGTTGGAAAGCTTGAGTCGCTTGAATTGAGGGACGGGGGCGAACGGCTACTGGGAAAGGGCGTTACAAAAGCAATTGAAAATATTCATACGAAAATTGCACCACATTTTTTGAACCGTGAATTAAATGCGGTTGAAATGGATCAAGAGCTTATGGCTTTAGATTCTTCTTCTCAGAAAAAAACTTTCGGAGCAAATGCTACATTGGCTGTTAGTATGGGATTATTTCGCGCTCATGCAAGTGTTTTGGGGATAGAATTATATGACTTTATTGCTCGTTCATTAGATTTAACTCAAACTGCTTTTCCTATACCTCTGATAAATGTAATTAATGGGGGGGTACATGCTGATAATAATTTGAGTATTCAAGAATATCTCATTATTCCTTTTGGCGTTCAGACATTTGCACAGTCAATGGAAGTTGGTGTAGAAGTTTATCAAGCTTTAAAAATTTTATTAAAGAAAGCGGGTAAAAGCACTTTAACGGGAGATGAGGGTGGCTTTGCTTCGCATTTTTCTGATAATTTAGAGCCTCTTGATTTTATTATGCAGGCTATAAGTCAAGCTGGTTACGATAGCTCAACGGTGACGTTAGGATTGGATGTTGCATCGAGTACTTTTTATGATAAAAGGGTGCAAATGTATCATCTTGGTTCTGAGCACTATACGACTGAAGAGCTCATTAATTTCTACAAAAAATTAATTGAACGATATCCAATAACTTATTTAGAAGATGGCCTCGATGAAGAGGATTGGGTAGGTTGGTCACTTTTAAAAAAAACAATTGGTGATCGCGTACAAGTTATAGGCGACGATTTATTAGTGACTAATATTGAGCGTATAATGATGGCTGTAGAAAAAGATGCCGTTGGAGGGGCTATTATTAAGCCCAATCAAATTGGGACTGTTACAGAAGCCATTCAAGCGGTGTTGATGTGCCAAGAAACAGGGCTAACAACTATAGCGTCTCATCGTTCTGGAGAAACAAGTGACACTTTTATTGCGGATTTTGCGCTTGGTGTTAATGCAAATTATATGAAGTGTGGTGGATGTCGTCATTCCGAACGTTTATCAAAATATAACCGGTTGCTCCAAATTGAATATTTGCGTAGCGTATCAAGATTTTAATGGATTATGTTCATTTTTGAGTAATTTTTTTAATGAATCGTCTTTCTGTTTTTTTGATATAATAGGTTGTGTGTTTGCTTTATTTTTATTCTGAGGTTGTTGTTCTTCTTCTGCTACAATTGATTCTGACCAGACACCACGCTTAGCATATCCTTGTAAGGCATTTTGAATATTTTCTTCATCTTGAGGTCTAAAGAAGAATGTAGTAATTGGATCTTTTAAACATTGGAAATTTTCTTGTCCTTTAACACAATCAGTTGGACAATCAATGAATCTGTCCCCTTTGTTGAGTTGATCAGAAACGTAATCAAGTTGTTTTTTGGTAAATTTATTAATAACATTGCCACTGGTCGATATAGGTGGAATACGTGTTGGAGAAATAAAGATCATCAAATTTCGTTGATCATTTCTTACCCCTTTTTGCTTAAACAA
>CAYPXP010000075.1:0-4692 GCA_964414965.1 uncultured Pseudomonadota bacterium | reverse complement strand
CCCAAGCCAACAATTTCAACCTGTAGTTCAAAATCTTTTTCAGCCCCCTTAAGCGCATTTGCCAAAAGAGCTCGATGCATTCCCCAAAAATTAATTCTATCTTCTTCGCCAGCTTTTAACTGCAAAATTAACTTATGGTCTTCAACAGTTGCCGTCAAAAAATCAGGCAAAAAGTAAACGCCAGAATGATTCTTTCCTTTAAAAGAAACTTCTTGTCCTTTTACCGTTACCTGTAAATCGCCAAATATTATCGGTTTTCTTCCTATTTTTGACATCTTTATAGCCCTTTTTACCAAACCGAACAAATAACTTCGCCGCCAGTTGCTAATCTCTTTGCCTGCTTATCTGTTAAAAGGCCCTTACTAGTTGTTAAAATCATAATTCCTAGACCACCAATAACAGGTTTTAATTCAAAGAAACGCTTGTAACGTCGTTGACCAGGAGTACTGACACGCTTCAATTCATGTATAACTGATTCACCGTCAACATATTTGAGCAAAACTTTAATTGCTTTTTTGTTATCTACTTCTTCAATGAGCACATCTTTTACAAAGCCCTCACCTTTCAAAATAGAAGCTATTTCATATTTTAATTTTGAAAAAGGCACCAAAATATCTGGCTTAGAAGCCATGATGCCATTACGTATTATAGTTAAAAAATCGCCTACTAAATCTTGTGACATATGCCTTTCCCTGATTACCAAACAGCTTTTTTAACGCCAGGCAACTTACCTGAAGACGCTAACTGTCTAAAACACATACGACACACCTTGAAGAAACCTATATAGCCACGTGACCGACCACAAAGCTTACAACGATTACGATGCCGTACTGGATATTTAACACTTTTTAATTTTTCTATCAAAGCCTTTCTGGCCATAGTATCCTCTAAATTATTTTAACGCTTAAATGGCATACCAAATGCTTTTAATAGCGCTTGTGCATGTTGATCATTTTTTGAAGAAGTATGAATTGTTATGTTCATACCATATGCCTTATCAGTAATATTATAATCAACTTCTGGGAATATAACCCAATCCTTAATGCCCAAATTATATGAACCACGTTGATCAAATTTATTACCAACACCTTGAAAGTCTCGTACCATAGGTAGCGCTAAATTAATCAAACGATCCAAAAAATCATACATATATCGTCTACGCAAGGTTACCTTGATTCCGATAGCCATTTCTTCTCGGATTTTAAACCCTGCAATAGATTTTTTTGCTTTTGTTTGTACTGGATATTGACCAGCTATACGTGCAACTATATCCATAATTGCTTTAATAGCCTTACTATCGCCTACAGCTTCTTTTAAACCTATGTTAAGAACAACTTTCTTAACATGAGGAACCGCCATAACATTATCTAAGGCCAAATCCTTTTGTAATTCAGGACGGATCTTAGTTTCATATAACTCTTGTAAATGAGCCTTACTCATTTCTTTATCATCCTTAGCTTAATTTTTGCGTACGTTTACATGCTCGTATAGGTTTTTTAGTAGTGGTATCAAGCAGCATTACATTAGAAATATCTACAAATGCTTCCTCTTGTATAATACCACTTCTTTTACCTTGGCCACGAGGTTTTACATGCTTGGTGACAATATTGATCCCCTCCACCTTTACTTTACCCTTTTTGGTAGAAAGTTCAATAATTTTCCCCTTTTTACCTTTATCGTCACCAGTAATGACAACAACCGAATCGCCCTTCTTTATTCTGCCCTTCATCGTGATATCCTTTAGAGTACTTCTGGTGCTAATGATACTATTTTTGTAAAACCCTTAGTTCGCATTTCACGTGCAATAGGTCCAAAGATACGCGTTGCTACCGGCTCATTATCTTTGATAATAACTGCTGCATTATCGCCAAAACGGATATAAGAGCCATCATTGCGACGATATTCTTTTCTCGTGCGAACTATAACAGCATCAACCACGTCACCCTTTTTAATTTGTGCCCCAGGAATTGCTGCTTTAACGGCGCATTTAACAAAATCACCTATATAAGCATAACGACGGCCGGTGCTTCCTTTAACCTGTATCACTTGAAGCAATTTAGCACCCGAATTATCAGCTACTTCCAAATATGTCTGTTTTTGAACCATCTTGCTTCCTTATAATTCCACTGAAGGCTTAATCACTTGACTAAGACACATGTATTTTGTTTTCGAAAGTGGCCGCACTTGATAAAATTCAATAACATCGCCTATTTTGGCCTCATTGTGTTCATCATGCACTTTATATTTTTTAGTGCGTCGCAATACTTTTTGTAACTTAGGATGAACATACGTTTGCTCAAAAAGCGCAACTACCGTTTTATCCATTTTGTCGGAAACTACTTTTCCTTTAAATAATTTTCTTATATTTTTTATTGCCACCATGCTTTAACCTCTTATACTTCCTGATGCACCGCTTTGCTTTTGCCTGAGATATGTTAATGCACGCGCAATACTTTTACGCAATTTAACAAATTGAGTCGTATCTTTCGGAGGAGCAGATACAACCGCCAATTTCAAGCTAAACAAATCTCTTCGCAACTTTTCAATTTCAAGCATAAGCTGCTTTTCATCAAGCTCTTTATACGTATTTACTTTTTTACTCATTGTCAGCCTTCCTTACAATACGTGTTTTCATAGGTAAGCGATAGCTGGCAAGCTTTAAGGCCTGCTTAGCTTCAGCCTCAGGTAATCCTGCAATTTCTAAAATGATACGTTCTCGCTTTGTAACAAAAACCCAAAACTCAGGATTTCCCTTACCTTTACCCATACGCGTTTCAGCAGGCTTTTTTGTTATTGGCTTATCGGGAAATACACGCAAAAATAATTTGCCTTCTTTTTTAAGCCTTCTACTTATTGTAACACGAACAGCTTCAATCTGTTGCGCAGTAAGCCAAGCCGGTTCGGTTGCTTGAAGTCCATATTCTCCAAATGCAAGCGTCCTGCCTCCTTTTGCGCGCCCCTTCATCGTGCCGCGTTGAACTTTGCGAAATTTTACTTTTTTTGGCATTAACATAATTATTCCTACCTATCTCAATTAACTTTTTACAGCCAATTGATATTCGCCTTTACAAATCCAAACCTTAACGCCAATCATACCATAGGTTGTTTTCGCTTCAGCAAAACCATAATCTATATTAGAACGCAATGTGTGTAATGGGGAAGCTCCTACACGAACCCATTCCGTTCGTGCAATTTCAGCACCACCTAAACGGCCAGCACAACAAATCTTAATGCCGCGCGCCCCACTCTTCATAGCAGTCATTGCAGCGCGTTTCATCGCCTTCTTATAACTCGTACGACGAACAATCTGTTCAGCGATATTTTTGGCAACTAACAGCGCATCAAGTTCTGGCTGACCAATCTCTTGAACAGAAATTTCGACACTCGGAACGCCTATCTGTAAAGCAAGCTGCTTTCTAAGTGTGTCAATTTCTTGACCTCTTTTACCAATAACCATACCAGGTCGACCGGAATGAATAATGACCTTAATGTTCTCACCGGCACGCTCAATCTCAATACGAGAGACTTCTGCTCGATCAAGATTTTCATCTACAAATTTACGCACTTGAACATCTTGAAGCATCATGTCGCCATAATTTTTCTTTGAAAACCATCGCGAATCCCATTCGCGATAAATACCTAATCTAAAAGCAATAGGATTAACTTTTTGACCCACCTCAACCTCTCACGTTATGCTGTAATTGAGAATTTTCTAGGACCACCTGTATATGGCTTGTTCTACGACGTTGTATCTGTGCTCGTCCCATTGCACCCGGTTTAAAATAACGATAAACAGGACCTTCATCAATTCGTATATCTTTAACAACTAAATTCTCTACTTGATGATTATCTAAACTTTTTGCATTAGCAACGGCTGATTCAATTGCCTTACGAATAGGCAAAACACGTTTACCTGCATAAGTTGCCAACCAACTGAGTGCACTGTGAGCGCTTTTGCCACGTACAACATCAGCTATAGGTCTCAATTTATAAGGAGAATATCGTATATATTTTTCTATAACTTTGTACATCATATTCTTATACACTTACACCTGCTTTACGCTGACCACTATGTAATCTAAAGGTTCTTGTATGAGCGAACTCACCAAGACGATGGCCAACCATATTTTCTGTAATATAGATCGGCTGAAACTTTCTTCCATCATGAACAGCTATGGTTAATCCAACAAACTCAGGTAAAACCATGCTTCTACGCGACCAAGTTTTGACCGCGTCCTTCTTCCCACCAACCTTAAATTGTTCAACTTTTTTTATTAGTGAAGAATCTACAAATGGACCCTTCTTTGCCGACCTAGCCATCTTTTATTTTACCCTTTTCTTCATATTTTTCAACTAAAGCCTATTTTCTTCTTTTCAAAATTAAAGAATCTTTACGTTTACGCGTACGCGTACCTTTGGCGCCTTTTCCCCATGGTGATACCGGGTGAGATCCTGATTTCGATCGCCCCTCACCACCTCCATGAGGGTGATCAACAGGATTCATAGCCATACCACGAACGGTAGGACGAATTCCCAGATGACGTCTTCTTCCCGCTTTGCCCCAAATAATGTTTTTAACATCAGCGTTACCTAAAACACCAATAGTAGCCCAACAATCGAGCAGTACCATACGAATCTCATTTGAAGGCATTTTCAACGTTGCATAACTATCATCTTTAGCAATGAGCTGCG
>CAYPXP010000074.1:0-4879 GCA_964414965.1 uncultured Pseudomonadota bacterium | reverse complement strand
GTAAGTTTACCTTTATAGCTTTGATAAATAATTGCTTCATTATCTATTAAGTTTTTAATTTGCTTGATTGTTTTAAGAAGGTTTTTCTTTTCTTCCTCGAGTTTAGGCAAGTTTTCTTCATCAAATTCAGAAAATTGAATGATATCTTTAAGAGCTATGGAGTTTTTTTGTAAGCGTTCAGAAATCAAAAGTAATTCTTTGGTAACAAAGGGAAACTGTGTTATTGCATCAACAGATTCCGATTTTCCTTCAGCAATTTTGCTTGCAATAACCTGTTCAGTCTTTTTATTAAGTAAAGGAATTTTGCCGATATCACGTAAAAATGCTTTTACGCCATCGGCTACTTGTGAAGTTTCTGAACTTTTAATAATTTCGTCATCGGCGAATTCATCATCATCCAGATCTCCCTTGCCTTCAATATCTAGAGAGCTATCCAATACTTGCTTTATTTTGTGAGGGTGTTGCTCTTCATCTTCATATTCGGCTAAGGAACTATCATCAGCAATGTCTTCTTGCATAAGAAGCTCAATGCCAACCCGATCAAATTTTTTCAAAAGGTTATTCATTTCAGATTCAGAAAGCCCAAGCTCTTCTCCAAAGGCCATAACTTTTTCATATGAAATTGCACCATGTTTTTTGCCGCTGGCGACAAAAACATCTATGGAATCTTGAATTTCTTCAACAGATTTAGTTTTTTGAGGGAGTATTTTTTTCTTTGGTTTCATCTGTTTAATAGGTTTAGAAGGCTGTTTTTGAATTTTTTTTGGCTCTTGTTTAACAACATTTTTTATTTTTGCTAATTTTTTAACAGTTTTCTTTTCTTTTGAAACAATCTTTTTATTGTTCTTGGCTGATGTGGTTTTTTTAGAAATAGCTTTTTTTGCAGAAGATGTTTTTTTTACTTTTGTTTGTAATTTTTTTTTCATTGAACGCTCCAATTTAATATTTTTTTCTTTAAATCTTCCATATGATGTAACAACAATTTTACTTGTTTTTCATCATTTATCTGTTGCGCTTGAACAATTTTTTCTTTTGTTCCAGCCGATATTTTTTTCCAGTAGCGTTTAACAAAGTTTTTTATAATGTCGTCACTTTGTTCATTATGCTCTTTATCGTGAGCCATAATAATAGCGTGTGTCAACTGTTTTTCTTCTTCAGTGAGCAGTTCGGTTAATTGAGACAATGATTTATGTGCTAATTTTTGATAGTGAACTAAAATATTTTTTAGTGGTTCTGAAAAAGCATTACATATAATCATAATCTCTTCTCGTTCTAATAATTGCGGTTGTCTCAGTATAAGGGCAAATAATTTTTTTTCGCCTTCACTTACTGAGACCTGTATCTTTGGTGCTTGTTTTGGGCTTAATTCTGTATAAAAGTTATTGCATTCGTTTTTTAAAATTTCTAGCGGTAAATTTAATTTCAAAGCAGCATCTTGTAATAATAAGGTCTGTTTAAGTTTATCATCAATTGTACTGATAATGTTTAAAATTTCTCGTATAATAACGATCTTTTTTTTCAATGTTTGATTTTTAAATTGAGAAGTTGAATATTGAATGAAAAAAGTAAAAATATCAAGTGATTGATTGATATGCACGCTTAAATCTTTTCCGCCCCCTAAAAATGATGCTGGATCTTCATTCTTTGGTAAACAAATAACCCTTATGTCTATGTTAACATCCCAGCACAATTGTGTCAATCGTAACATAGCCTGGAAGCCCGCATTATCACCGTCAAATAGAACATAAATAGTTTCAGTATAATGGGTTAATTTTTGCAGGTGGTTATGGGTACAGGCAGTACCAAGTGTGGCGACAGTTTGAGGGTAGCCATTTTGAGCCATCATGAGGCAATCGGTATAACCTTCGACAAGGAAGACCGTATTGGTTGATTGAATAGCCTTTTTTGCTTGTTGAAGGCCAAACAACAAAGACCCTTTATTAAAAAAGTTGTTTTCATGAGAATTATAATATTTTGCTCGCTCGTCATTTTCTTTGAAAATACGGCCACCAAAGCCACAATGACGTCCTAAATGATCACTTATAGGAAAAATAATTCGTTCTTCGTATGGTGAATACAGTGCTCCTTTGCCTTCAATAATAATGTAGGCATCAATAAGGTCTTGTAATAAAAAGCCGTTATTATGCATAAAGCGTATAAAGGCCTTTATTTGATATGTTCCCGAAGGAAAATAGCCAATTTCGAAGAGGTCAATTATTTTTGATTCAAGATTTCGAGTAGTAAGGTATTGTTGGGCAAATGATGATTTTTTGAGTTCTTCTTGGCACCATTTGACTACCAGTGAACATAAATTGAAATAACGATTTTTTTCATCAAAAGAGACGTTTGTTTTATGCTTTTCATTAAGGAGCTCTGCTGGGATATCGAGTTGATATTTTTCTATAAGTAGTTTTGCGGCATCAAATTGATTGCAGCCCTCTATTTGAGCTATAAATGAAATGGCATCGCCCGTGGCATGACAGCCGAAACAATAAAAAATTCCCTTATGAGGGCTAACCGTAAAAGAAGCATCTTTTTCTTGATGAAAAGGACAACATCCTTTGTAATAGATGCCAGCTTTTTTTAATGAAACATATTCACGTGCGACATCAACCATCGCGACGCGCTCTTTTATATAATCAAATAAATTCATACAGGATAAGGTTTAGTTTTAGCACTACTTGTTATTACTAATAATACCAAGCCGGTTATTAAAAGACAAAGGGCAATCATTTGGCTCGATGAAAAGTTCCAAAAATATGGTGTTATCATTTCATAATGTTCTGCTCTGAAAAAATCATTTAAAATACGTTCCAATGATGAACCAATTAGATAGGCAGATACTAGTTGACCTGGTTTGCGTAAATATGGTCTAAAAACGAATCGCAAAAGAAAAAATAAAATCAAAAGGCTTAGGGAGCTATAAATTTGCGTTGGGTGACACGCGACATTGAGTATGGCGTATGAGTCGGGATGGGTATATGTTATGGCCCAAGGTAGATTTGTGGGGCAACCATGGCAGCATCCTGCGCATAGACAGCCTAAGCGTGAGATCGATTGTAAAAGCGGGGCATAAAGACCACCTAAATCTAAAATTGGCATTATTTGAACGTGAATATATTTTAAATAGAGTGGTAAAGTTATGGCTATGGCAATAATACTGCCCTGTAATGAGAGCCCTCCATTCCAGATGGCAATCATATCAAAGGCTGAGGTATAATATTCAAAATTTTGAATAATGTTGAGAATACGACCTCCAATGATTCCTGCAATAGTGCAAATGAAGGTAATATTAGTTAATTGGTCTGGTTTAAGGTATTTTTTTGTTAATAAGTCTTTATTAACGGACCATAAGAAGACCAATAGTCCAATGGCTATAAAAAACCCGTACAGATTGAAGTTGAGTGGACCGATATTAAATAAATATGGAATCATTTTTTAAACTTTTTATTTTAAGCTTATCATGATTGAAAAATAAGATGAAATTTTTCATGCTAAGAAAGCTTGTATTTTCCAAATAAGAAGTGAAATAGCTGCTGGAGTCATTCCTGGGATTCTGCTTGCTTGAGCGATATTTTCTGGTTTGTATTGAACAAGTTTTTGTTGAAGTTCGATAGAAAGTCCTGGAAGATCTTTAAATGAAAAGGCTGCAGGTATAATGAGTTCTTGATATTTTTTTGCTTTAGCAATTTCTTTTTTTTCGCGTTCAATATAGGGAGCATATTTACGCTCTGCTTCAATGATTAATTTTTCACGAGATGTTAATAGATCTTCAGGCGCTTTTTCTACAAGAACGGCGTGAATGTTCGCTTTTTCTTTGCAAAAATCATTATAGGTGTTTTTATCTACGAGGCCTAGTTGATGTCCTTTATCCATGAGGCGTAAAAATGAATTATCTTGCCTTAATATGATGCGTCTTTCAGCGCGAGAGGTGAACATACGATAAGGTTCGTCAATACTCATCGTAACCAAGTCGTCAATCATGATGCCTATATAACTCTCTTGTCGGTCGAGTATAAAAGGGGGTTTATGGTTCACCTTTAAGTGCGCATTGATACCGGCGATAAGTCCTTGTCCCGCTGCTTCCTCATAGCCGGTTGTTCCATTAATTTGTCCAGCTAAAAAGAGGCCTGCTGTTGATTTAACCTCTAGCGTATGGCTTAACTGGTTTGGATAGACGAAATCATACTCAATTGCATAGCCGTGTTTAGATATGATTGCGTTTTCGAGTCCGGGAATAGTTTGAATAAACGCCTCTTGTACTTCTTTAGGTAGCGATGTTGAAATACCATTAGGGTACATTTCATTAATGTTCAAACCTTCAGGCTCGATAAAAATATGGTGTGATGTTTTTTGGGCAAAGCGAACAATTTTATCTTCAATAGAAGGACAATAACGAGGAGGTTTACCCTTAATGTTTCCTACATGAATGGCTGATCGATGAGCGTTTTTAGCAATAATTTCGTGTGTTTTTTCGTTAGTGTGTGTAATAAAGCAATCATGTTTATGAATAACCTTATGTGGATAAAATTCAAAGAGGTATCCGAGCTCATCCGATCCTTGCGCTTGCATTTTGTTGTAATCAATTGAATCTTTTTGAATACGAGCCGGTGTCCCTGTTTTGAGGCGATCCATGACTAAATTAAGTTGTTTTAAACTTTCTGCAAGTTTAGCAACTGCTTGTTCGCAATGTCGGCCGCCAGGATAATGTTTTTCTCCAATATGAATAACGCCATTAAGGAATGTCCCGGAGGTAATGATAACTGTTGGACTGAGATATTCGCTGCCATTGATGTGAATGCCTTTTATTGTGTTGTTTTCAAGGAGGAGTTCTTCACCTTCGCCTGATAAAATCGTCAAGTTAGGACAATTTTGTAAA
>CAYPXP010000073.1:0-4880 GCA_964414965.1 uncultured Pseudomonadota bacterium | reverse complement strand
CAGCAAGAACCTCTTTTAACAGGGCCTTTACCGGATAGCCAGGCATTAATTTTTCATCGGGAATGGACAGCGACTTTGGCAAAAAAGCTATAACATCTTGCAGTTTAATGAGAGTTCCGGCTCGCTCATTTTTATAAACAGACCCTTGAACAACAAAGCCTTCTTTGTCTTTAAAAGCGTTGTAAATTGACTGGGCCTCGATAAAGCGAATGCGCTGAGCAATAATTTGCTTTGCTTTCAATATTTCTACGCGCCCAATACTTTTATCAAAAGGAACCCAAACCTTGTCACCAAGGTCAAGCTTTTCGTCGATATTGCGAGCTTTGCGCAAACTGATCTGAGCATCCTCGTCTTCAACACTAGCAACAATCTCTTTGCAAACCTCGACTCGTAACGCGCCTGTCTCTTGATTAAAATCTACGCGCAACTCAAGCTCTGGATATTTTTTGTTATATCCACCAAGCATGCCTTCTTTGATAATGTTGGTAAGAATCGCTTTATCAAGATCTCGTTCTTCTACGAGCTCTTCGATCACATTTGTTAAGTTCACAATAACCTTTATAACCTTTGTAACTAGAGAAACATTTACTTACAGTCTACCAAAAGCGAAAAAAAATGAAAGAAAATCACAAAGAGCCCTCTCAGCAAATTCTTTTTGTTGAGCTTTATTATTTTTATTTAATTACTTCTTTCTTTTTAATATTAATAATAGGCTCGCCATTTTTTGTGGATAACTCGGTTTTTTCGTTTGCAATGTTGTCTCTGGATCGGCAGTTTAAGAGGTCGAACACTATGTGCATAACATGTGCATAACATGTGCATAAGTCAAATGCACCCCATTAAAAGCAGCCGTGAATCATGACTTTGAGAGGGGTCCACTGAAAAAGCACTTTAGGAGGATCTTTTCAGCGGGTAAAAAAAGTTATACACATGTTATACACATAGTTATACACATAGTTATGCACATTATATCTGAATAGTATCGTGGCACAAAAAATAAATTAAATCTTTTTCTTTTAGAATGTTTCAGTTTTTCATATAGAAATGTTATAGGGGTTGTTTTGCTCCATTTTTATGTGAGGTTAAGCTTTTTTCCTCTATTGGCGTTTCAAATAGAAAAGTTTTGATTTATTGTCATTTTCTATACTATAAGAATTTATTTGTTTATGTTTTTTATTAATTCTGTGACGAACTGTAAATCAGCAAGGAAAAGAGGGTATTTTTGGGGGTCGCGTAAAATATAGGCTGGATGAAAGATAGGAATAATGATCATTTTATCGAATGGAATGGCGATTCCGTGAATTTTGGTGATGCTTGCTGGTTTTTCAAGGAAGGCGTTGGTGGCACATGCGCCGAGCGTACAAATAATTTTTGGTTTAATGAGGGCAATTTGTTGTTCTAATATGGGCCAGCATCTTTTAATTTCTTGTTCATTAGGTGTTCTGTTATTTGTTGGTCGTACTTTAACGATATTGGTAATATAACAATTGTGTCGTGTAAGATTGCATGCGGCTAATGCTTTATCAAGTAATTGGCCTGCTCGTCCAACGAAAGGACGACCTTTAAGATCTTCTTCGCGACCTGGTGCTTCGCCTACAAACATTAATTGGGCATCTGGGGCTCCCTCCCCAAAGACTATATTTGTGTTTCCATCAACGTAAAGACATGAGTTGGGGTTGTTTTTTTCTTTTTGATAAATAGTATCAAGAGCTATTTGTTTGTTCATTGTGCCTCAAAATTTGCTATGTTTAAGTTTATCAAAAAGATTCATCTTTGGAAAACGGGGCTCAATGTTTGTTACTGCAAAGTGATAAGTTCCTATATAGCTAACAAGGAACTTATCACTTTGGTGTAACAGAGATCCTTATTGATCTTTTTTTTTTTCATATAAAACTAAGTTCAACATAAATTTAAAAAAGAATAGGAGCAATATGAAAAAAAACTTTCAGCAAGATACTAGCGATGTAAAAATAGTTATGAGTGATATAGATAAAAAAATAGAACAACTTAGACTACAATTAGCAGAACTTGAAAAAGAGAAAAAATTCCAAGAAGATAAAGCAAGAAAAATAAAGATCCTTCAAGAACAAACTCTATTAACAAAACAAAATATTGACCAATTAAAACTCGAAACAAAAGAGCAACAAGCAAAACTTGACAAACATACGCAAGAAATAGAGTTAGCATATAAAGAATTGCAAAAACTTGAAGCATGCAAAGAAAATTTGGAAAAAAATATTAAAAAAGCTATGGAAAACCTGGAACAAAAAACCAAGGAATTGAAGCTATCAGAGGAACAACTTAGAAAAATAGAAGCCGAACAATATTTAGTTTCAGTTCCAAGAGAAGTTAAATCTGAAAAGGAATATTCCTTATAAACTTTATTCGGCTAATTTTTCTACTTTTATAATGAGTTCAGCTGTTCTTTTACGCAAATTTGTAATCAGGCGGCAACTTTCACATATCAAAATATGCTTGCTAAAGTCTTCGTTAGCAAGCATATTTTCTATTTCATTTTTTAGTTCCTTGGCATATTGTGCCTTCAAATGCACATCTTTGGCAGCATTAATCTTAGCGGTAAGATCTTTCATCACTTTTTCTTGTTTCTGAAAACTTTCACAATTTATATTGGTCGCATTTTCGTTATCCATAATAAGCTCCTAACGTGTTTGTATCGAAAAAATCTATTTTTTTAACAATCTTATTGTAAGTATCTGATTATAAAATTTCTTGCTCAACGGAACCGAAAGAACTTCGTTTGGCAAAAGAACGTCTTCAGTTTGTATAATGCCATTCGCATTTTTAAATGTAATGGTTGCTTTTTTCCCTTCAACTTTAACATCAATTTCATCATTAGAACTTGTCTGAAACTCAACCATTATTACTATTTTATTATCTTCCTCAAAAATATCTATTGCTAATTTCTGCTTCCTTATTATTTCAATTGAACGCTTCCAATCTTGAGAATCCCTCACAGCAATAAAAATATGTCGTACTCGATCCGTATGCCAACAAATATGGAGCTGATTTATTTTTTTACCCAAAATCCAGCTCCTCTTTTCTATCTCTATCATCTGAATATCGTTCAAAAAAATTTGAAATAAAACCGTTTTTACTTGAACAAAAAAGAGTTTTTTATTAGTTAAATATAAAAGCCCCGGCCTCCAGCATGAAAAGACTGCACCTACATCATAAGAAGCCGTACAAGAAAGAATTATTTTTTCGCCTGCCAATGCTAACGGGCCAGCCCTTCTTGAATTTATTCTACGAATATTATTTAACATGTTATTATTTCCGTTATGAGCTAAGCATTTCTGTCTTTTTCAGTTCCGCCTTGTTAGCATCTTCTCGAATTTTTTCATCCCAAGCCTGCATTACCCCATATTTAACCATTGTTTCCATGCTTGCCAATGCAGCTCTCAAATTAACGCCAATCAGGGGCACACCTGCAATAGAAATAATGATATCAGCATTAATGACTACACCTTTATCCAACATGCGATCTAATAAATCTACTAATGTTGCGTGCCTATCTTTCATCGGTTTCATTATCACCTTACACAAAACTATATGGTGCCCACGGGCCGGTAAAACGAACAACAATTCCATTAATATTACTAATTACATCGAGCTCTTTGCCCAAAATTATTATATCTTTTTTTTGCACGAGACAAGATAGATTCATAAGCATTTGTTTATCTGAATCAACTGTTTTTGTCGCCTCAATTTTAATCGCATTCACACATCCGGTAACGCGCTTATAAAAATCATTAAAATACTGTTCAGCCTCAACCTCGATCTTTTTTTTGAGTAAATTCTCAAGTTTTTGCTTATACATATATGCTAAACCCTTTGGGCTCCTCGCTATCGTCGCATGCAACATTCTAATTTCAGGGTCATTTTGTATCAACAACGTCCCAATTGTTTTAGTAGACAAGAAAATCTTAATTGCATATTCAGCCCTACCCTTCACTTTGGCCAATTTTTGCTTAAGATTTTTATAATCGTCTTGCATCCAATTTTTCAAATTTTGTGCAGGCTCAATCCCTTCTTCTCCCTTGATTACCGTGTAAAATGTCAAAGGTAAAATGGTTCCAAATTTTTTCCACGCCACATCAACAACCTGTGCATGTTTCATGGCGCACTCATTTAAATTTTCCCCTTCTACCTTTTCTTGTTCCACTATTAGATCATGGACAATAGCAGATAAATCTTCGTAGACAATAGAATAAACTTCCTGCCCGTTTATGCCTATATTGCCAAAATTTATTTCTACATGTCCTTCTGCAATGCAATAAAGGTACAAATTATTTATCATCTATACACCTGTCTCCCGGTGTTTTTCAGATCTTATGCCGTCTAATTTTTCGGGATTTATAATTTGATCTAACAGATCATTTACAATGTTATCCAAACCAGTTCTGACTGATTTAACAGATTCGAAAAGCCCCTGTTCCTTTTTTATCTCTTCAATAGCAATATCTAAATCCATAAGGGCTGCGCCTACCCTTTCTATCTCGCTCTCAGATAAGCTACCACCCTCCATGCGCCTGAGTGCTTGCAAGTTAAGTGTATCTCTTATTATTTCCACTAACACAATAACAAGCCCTAAAATACCATGTTTTAAGTTTTTCTCATCAATATTTATAGACATTGCTAATAATTTATATCAAACTTTTTGATGATTACATTTTCAAATTTTTCCGAATCGTTATCAATTGTATCAGAAATATTATCAGATTCCATTTGACCTCTTATTTTGTTAAAAAAACTATGATTCGTTTTGATCAATTGAATCATTCTTATTTTTTCTTTTAGTCTAAGCATTTTCAATCTGGCTTTAGCAAGAGCTATTTCCTGATTTTTATTTCTTAACTCTT
>CAYPXP010000072.1:0-4944 GCA_964414965.1 uncultured Pseudomonadota bacterium | reverse complement strand
CCTTGTTCAAGGATTTGACGACGATAATCGTAAATAACTTTACGATGTTGATTCATAACATCATCGTATTCGATCAAATGTTTACGAATTTCAAAATTATGTTTTTCAACTTTTTCTTGCGCATTTTCAATTCTTTTTGAAACCATCTTCGATTCAATGGTTTCGTCTTCAGTCATACCAAAGCGTTGCATATTTTTTTTGAAACCATCGCCGGCAAAAATACGTACAAGATCGTCATCTAAAGAAATATAAAAACGAGATTCACCGGGATCGCCTTGACGGCCTGATCGACCACGTAACTGATTGTCGATACGTCTGCTTTCATGGCGCTCTGTGCCTAAAATATAAAGGCCGCCAGCTTTTTTTGAATCCTCTGTTAATTTGATATCGGTACCGCGACCTGCCATATTAGTTGCAATAGTAACTCGCCCTGGATGGCCTGCATAGGCAACGATATCTGCTTCACGTTCATGTTGTTTGGCGTTGAGAACTTCATGAGGAACACCATTAAGGTGCAAGATCTTACTTAGTAATTCTGAAGTTTCTACTGCGATGGTGCCAATTAAAACAGGTTGGCCCTTTTTATGTCGTTCTTTAATATCTTTTACAATAGCTTTGTATTTTCCTTCTTTAGAAAGAAATATCAAATCCGATTTGTCGTCTCGTACCATTTGCATGTTGGTAGGAACTGAAATTACAGCAAGCCCATAAATTTTATGAAATTCTTCAGCTTCAGTTAAAGCTGTACCGGTCATACCTGCAAGTTTTTTATATAAACGAAAATAATTTTGAAGAGTGATTGACGCTAGCGTTTGGCTCTCTTTTTCTATTTTGACGCCTTCTTTAGCTTCTAAAGCTTGATGAAGGCCATCACTGTAACGACGACCTGCTAATACACGGCCGGTAAATTCGTCTACAATTAAGACTTGGCCATTGCGAACCATATAATCAACATCAAGTTTAAATAGAGCGTGAGCTTTCATAGCTTGTGTAGCGTGATGTAAAAATTCTAGATTGGCTGGGTCGTAGAGATTTTCAACATGAAAAGCGGCTTCAATTTTATCAACAGCTTGTTCAGTAAATTGTACTGAGCGAGCTTTTTCATCAACTTCAAAATCTTCGCCTCTTTTAAAGTAACGAACTATTTTATCAGCTTTTTCATAAAGTTCGCTTTCTTCATCGGTTGGTCCGGAGATGATTAAGGGTGTTCGCGCTTCGTCGATTAATATAGAGTCAACTTCGTCAACAATCGCGTAGTTTAGATCGCGTTGAACATAGTCTTCAAGGCGAAATTTCATGTTATCGCGTAAGTAGTCAAAACCAAATTCGTTATTGGTTCCATAAAGAATATCAGCTTGATAAACCTTTTTACGCTCTTCGTCATCCATATAATTTTGTAAGCAGGCAACTTCCATCCCTAAAAAAGTATAAATGGGAGCGTTCCAGTCAGAGTCTCGTTTGGCTAAATAATCGTTAACGGTTACTAGATGAACGCCTTTTCCTGTTAAGGCGTTAAGGTAGAGTGGCATAGAGGCTACCAGTGTTTTACCTTCACCAGTTTTCATTTCAGCAATTTTTCCTTGATGCAGGACTATTCCACCCATCAGCTGAACATCAAAAGGACGCATGCCGAGTTTACGTTTAGAGACCTCTCGTACAACAGCAAAAGCTTCCGGTAATAAGTCATCAAGTGTTTCGCCTTTGGCAAGGCGTTCTTTAAATTCTAAAGTTTTTGCAGCTAATTTATCATCAGGCAAAGCTTGTATTGCTGGTTCAAAATCATTTATTTCTTTTACGATAGGTAGCAGTTTTTTGAGCTCTCGCTCGTTTGCGCTACCAAAAACTTTTTTCAAAATTGAACTAATCATAATTTTCCTATGGCTCCCTTCTTTTGCTAGCTTACTTTAATTAGTTATCATTACTGCATTTTTATTGTTAGTTTAGCCAAATTATACTCATTTGGCGAGTTTTGGCAGTTGGGGTTTTACGATGAGAGCAGAAAGAATGGTTACATATTGTGCACTGACAAGCGCTTTTATCAATTTGATCGGTTAAAATCCCTTGATTTTGTAATAGCTGCTCATTGCTGCTAATAAGGTCAAAGCAACTATTTTGTAATGCGCTTTTTGCCCATTGAGGTAAATTTTGAATAAAGTTTTCATCGACTTCATAGCAACAAGGTAATGCGCATGGACCAAAGTAAACTTTTAAGTTTTCCGGCTGAGTTCCATAAAGTTTGTTCATATGATTGATGGCATTGATGACAATCTTGCCGATTGTTCCTCGCCAACCGGCATGAACAATGCCAATGGCTTTATGTTTTTTATCGGCAAGTGCGATAGGCAAACAATCAGCCGTAAGAACACCAATGCCCATATGAGAAAGGTTTGTAATGAGATAATCACTATCATACATAAGGCATCTTTTGTAATGTTCTACATTATCCTGGTTAATCGCGAGGCCCTGATTACCATGAACTTGATGTTGAAAAATGGTTGGTACATTTTGATGTTGAAAAGTGTTGTTTCGAATAGTATCGGGATTTATACAATGTTTTTGATCATAAAATTGTATTGAGATGGTATTCATATTGTTTAGTTTAAATGGTTATCTTTAAATGAGAAGGAAAACTCGTTAAATGTAACATTAATCAATTATGGTAATCTCTCCTTTAAGAAGAGCTTGATAGTATTTTGATTTTTCTTTAAGAATTTCTGGTGGATAAAAGCGCATTTTTTTAGTCTCTTTGATGAGTGAAATATCAAGCAATCCTGAAGCGTCTTTAATTGTGTGTAATCGGTGAGCGATGACAAAAGTTACTGTTTTTGATGCAAGTTCTTGAATCATCTGGGTGATTGCCGTTTCGCTTACTTCATCAAGGCTGCTCGTAGGTTCATCCATGAGGATGAGAAGTGGTTTAAAATATTTTGCTCGCAAATAAACACTAGCAAAGTTAAAGCGTTGACGTTGACCGCCGGATATGGTGAAACCACCTTCGCCGATAAAAGTTTCGAGACCTTCTTTATCTTTGAAAATTTTCCAGAGGCCGACTTGTTTGAGCACTGCTTGAAGTTCTTTGTCGTCATAAATTTTTTTATCTTTATCGTGAGGCAATCCAAAAAGCATATTGTATCTAACAGTGCCACGCATAGTTGAGGCTGTTTGATTTTGAATAGTGATGAGCATTCGCCGAGCATAGTCATCAATAGAATAAATATCGATGCCATTTAAGGTAATTGAACCTTCTTGTGGTTTAAGTTGGCCTCCTAAGATAGAAATGAGCGTGGTCTTGCCAATACCAGAAGGGCCAATAATTCCGTAAAGTTTATTTTTTTGAGTGGCTGAAACCGTTAATAATAGTGAATGTTTATTGAAAATTTGAGCATTAACATTGTAATTAAATTTGAGATCACGAGCTTGAATAATCGTATTTCCTTCTTTATTGAGCGGCAGTTCGAATCGATGATCTCCCAAGACAGGAAAAGTTTGTTTACCAAATGCATGTAAGAATGAGAACAAGTCTTTAATGCGATCGATATGTGTTACAAACCAATAGACACGGCGACCTACTTTGGTGATATCATAGGTGCCCCGGAAGAAGGTTATGATCAGTGTCGTTGCGCCAACGATGCTAATAAGGCCTTGATTCACATCTTTGAGCATTAAAAAGCAGACAATCGCAAGTATTATTAAGTAAAGAATGCGCATAATGGTATTCATTAAGTAAAATGAGCACCAAGAGGCTCGTTCGACAAAAATGCTTTTATTAGTAAAATGCCTCAAACGTCTATTAGCTTCATTGCCGGCAAATGTTGAACGAATTAAACTAATTTGAGCTAAATTTTCAAGACCAATATTTTTAACTCGGTCTTCTGCTTCAATGGTCTGTTTGATAAATGCTTCATTATTTAACATATAAGTTTTTATACCAAAAATGAGCAAAATTGTGATTAAGCAAATTGATATGAGCCCTAAAGTTATATTGGTTTCGATAAATATAGTGGTTAGTGCGGTAACGGTTCCAGTTAAGGTAAATAAAAGATCATGAATAGCGATTTCAATAATTTGTTGATATGAATCTTGTGCGCGGTCAATTTTAGCAATAATTTTACCGGTTGCGCGCGTGGTATGAAATATAGGATCAACCTTGATAAGTAATTGATTAGCATAATATTGAATGCTTTGCATACTGAGATAAAGTTGAACAAAATTAAAATCAGAAAAATAATCTAATATTAACAAGAAGCCCCACGCTCCTACGAAATAAAACAGAAAATCAAAGCGCTTAGTTTCAAAGATAATTCCTAGAATGATAGGCGTTAACGTTCCAAAAATACGTCGAACAAGTTGAGGAACAATAATCAAAGTTAAACGTTTTTTTTGTTTGGTGAATAATTTCCACCAGGGCTCTTCAAAATCTATCGGAATCAGACATTTGAATTTTTTGAAGTTAAAAAGATTATAAAAGAATTGATAATATCGTTCTGGAAGAGAACGTGTCGTTTCTTGTACGATGGCCGTTCCTTTTTTTATTTTATTATTGTTAAAAATGTAGATTATATTGTGCCCATATTCAATAGATTGATTATAAATTTAAACTGGGGCTTAGTATTAATGCTTTTTTATTCTCCGCCGCCGAATGCCCCATGTCTTTAAAGCCTTACAATTACCCACATTTTTATTAGATACGATTAATAATATTTACGCTTACATTAGGTATGTTTTTAAAATAAAATATCTTAACATTCCGTTCGCCCAGAGGAACGAGCGAAGCGAGTGTCTCGTCGGGTGCGAACACAGAATTGTTTATATTGGTTTATTCATAAAACAGGTCTTTATTCTGTTTATATGAGTAAATTAATTCGATTATTTTATGCAAAAACCTTTTATTCTTGAAATTCTTATCAAGAATGATTGGAATAAAATCGCAGCTTTTTCAAAAAG
>CAYPXP010000071.1:0-4945 GCA_964414965.1 uncultured Pseudomonadota bacterium | reverse complement strand
TTTTAAAAGGTCCAACAATAACTAGTCCAGAAAACCCTGGTAGGATGACGTTTACTCTATGTACCGGTGATGCAGAATGTGGAGCAGGAAAGAAATGTGTGGGTGGACATTGTTTGTAAGCTCGTTAAAAATTTAATAGTCCTGGCAATGACTTTCCACTCAAATAGTGAAGAGTTGCACCGCCGCCAGTTGAAAGAAAGTTAAAGCAACTTTCTAGATGATATTTTTGAATTGTGGCGATAGTGTCGCCTCCGGCAGCTAATTTATAGGCGTTACTTGAACAGAATTGTTTGAGTAACGCTTTTGTTTCTACCATAGTTTTCGGGTATTCAAGATCTCCAGGAATACCGTTGAAAAGTATCGTTTGAGCATGTTGTAGGTAAGGAGCATATAAGGAGACTGTTTTATGCCCGATGCCAAAAGCGGTTTCATTTTTTTGTATGTGAGCGGAATATTTATCGGCATTTTCCCAGCCATTGTCAGAAACGATGTAATCCAAAGGCAAAAGAAGATTTTTTTGAAGTTTTGTTGTTTGATAAATGATCTTCTGTGCTTCAGGAATAAGTGATGAGATGAGTAATGATTTCCCTATTTCTTGTTGTTGTGCTTTCATGAAAGTAAATGATAAAGCCGGCAGCAATGCCAGCGTATCTATCTTAGGTAATAAGTGTTCAATTAAAGGAAGTTTAGTCTCAATTTTAGCGCCGCCTAGTAGAGCTAAAAAGGGATGTTTTGGTTTTTCTAATAATCGATTAAGTTCTTTCAATTCTTTTTCAACCAGGAGGCCAATGGTTCGTTGAGATGATTGATAGAGTTCTGGAAGTAAAGTAACGGTGGTATCTGTTCGATGAGCTACACCAAAAGCATCCATTACATACATGTCAGTTATTTTTTTAAGTGCTTTGGCTAATGATAGATCATTCTTTTTTTCACCAGGCCAAAAGCGGATATTTTCAAGCAAAATTAATCGTTTATTTTGTTTGAAGAATATTTCGGCGTCTTCAATAGTTTTGGCAAAAACTATGTCATATTTATTTTTGACAAACCATTTCATTAAAATGTTAGTGGATAAGCTTTCTTCATGATTTTTGGGTCTTCCTAGATGAGTGACAATAAGTGTCTGAGCACCTTTTTCTTGAAGTAAATCCAGAGTAGGCTTGGTAGATTGTAGGCGAAAATCACTTATTATCTCTTTGTTTTGCAAAGGAACATTAAGGTCTGCGCGTAATAAAACTCGTTGATCAGTTAGCTCCATGGCGTGTAATAAAGATGAGAGGTGATAGGGCGGTTTTGTATTCATATAAGGTGCAGATTAACTGGAACTATAAAATTTTTCAACTTTCGTAAGATTTTTCGAGAGGAAGATAGGGCGCTTTTAAACTGATCATCTGTGTGTTGGCAACTTGTTCTTCAAGATGGCATTTAAAGTCGTTGAGCGGCGTTTTAACATTGCGGTAACATAGAATATCGTCAACAAAGTGAATGTGTGTTCCTGCCATTTCTACTAAAGGAAACATGAGAGCCACATCGCCGGCACAGGTAAAAATATGGTTTGTTTGTGGATCAATAAGATCTTCTGTTTTTACTTTTTGGGCTAACCAAGCGTAATAGGTGCGTGGTTGTGCAAACCAAAATCCATAATCACGAAATTGATTGGTTGCGATAATTTTTTGTGGTATTTTTTTGCACCAGCCGTTTGTTTTGGTAGGCCAATTTTGAAACTGGCCATACGTAAGCCAAATAGTAGAATCGTGATAGATACTATTTAAATAATTAAGAACTTGGTTGTGGGTAAACCAGTCATCGCCATCAAGATTGATGATAATTTCTGTCGGATTGCACAATTGAATAGCCTGCCAAATATTTGCTAAGGAACCAATGCGTTCTTTATTTTGTATTAATGTGATGTTTTTATACTGTTTTTTATGAATATAATTGTTGACTAAGTTGCCGGTTTGATCAGGAGAGGCATCATCTATATATATGACTCGAAAGTTCTTATAGTTTTGTAAAAATATGGAATCAAGATTGTATCTGAACCACTCTTTATTATTATAGGAAGGAACGATGATTACAAAAGGTTTTTCATCATTCATTTGTTTGATTTTCTTGTGTTGTTTAAACCAAGGTGGCTTGTGGCAACAGGAACAGATAAAAAGGAGTATGAATCCATAGTAAATCTTCATAGTATGATGAGTATAAACAAAAAGAGCTCAGTTTTCACTAAGCTCTTTCAAATTTTAATATTTTTAATATTATTGAGCAGTTTCCACAGGTGCTGTTGCTGGTGCTTCAGTTGGCGCAGGGGCTTGTGTAGTTGCTACTTCAGGGGCTGCCGTTTTGTCAGGTTTGTCAGAGAAAAGTTTACAAGCAGGAACGGTCATGATTACGAGTATGCAGGTAACTAATAACAATACTTTTTTCATATTAAAGGCTCCTTTAAAAACAATATTTATTATATTAATTAATTGCAATGTTTTTTAATTCTGTCAACTTGTTAACCTTCAAAGCGAAGAACATCAGCAATATTTATTTTTTTTATTCCGCATAATGGAATTAAAGTAGCGATAAAAACAAGTATAACGACGACGCAAAAGACTAATACGAAAGTAGAGGGATTGAGCGCAATGGGCAAATGCGTGGTGTAATAAACGTCAGGTAGTTGAATAAAAGGATAGCTTTTTAAGATGATACCAATAATAAATGCGCACATAAGACCCAGTATTGAGCCAACAATTCCAATAAAAATGCCAATAAATAAAAATATCGATCGAATTTTATTAAAGGGAAGTCCACATGCTTTTAAGATGGCGATATTGCCTCTTTTTTGTGTAATTTGCATAAAAAGCAAGGATATAATATTCATGCTTGCAACAAGTGTTATCAAAGCAATAATAAAGAACATTGTGTATTTTTCTAATTTAAGTGCCGAAACTAACGCAGGGTAAAGTTCATGCCACGCGACGACCTCAAGATCAAGTCGATCTGTCAAGTCTCTCATTAATTTGTTTTCATCGATATTGTCTTTTACTTTAAGACCAATCTCAGTAACGCCACGTTTTGGAAATAATTCATTAAAAAAATTGAGATTACATAATGCTAGATTGGTATCGAATTCTTCGATTCCTGTGTTGAATAGTCCGCTGATAATGACATCAACTTCATGAAATTTTGTATTCTTATCATCAGTGTAAACTAATATAAGGTGGTCTTCAGGATCAAGCTCAAGCTGTTCAGCTAATTTTTTACCAATAATTATCTGATTATTTTGTAGTAAGGGTGGCAATGAACTATCTTCTGGATTAACTATTTTTTTATCTAAAGAAGTAACAGAAGGCTCTTTTAAAGGATCAATTCCTTTTAAAAGAATAATGGTGTTAATTGATTGTTTATTTGAATCTTTGATCATTACGTATTGTTGAGCTGTTGGCGCAGCTGCAATAATCGCAGGAAATTCGGCAGCAAACATAGAAGAGATCTTTTTAAAATTAAGTGGTTCATCTGATCTGATCATGACCATTGGATGAATGCTTTGTAATTTTTCTTTTGTTGCTAATTCAAAGCCATGCATAACACAAAAAACAAGCGTTAATGATAGTGCGCCAAGAAAGATGCCTAAAAAACAGATGCGCACCATGGTTGCTATTGAAGGATCTCTATTTGCTGACCAGAGATAGCGAAATGCAAGCATACATGAAATATTTTTTATCATATTTTCTCGCTTAATTTTATAAATTATTTTTTTTATCGTAGCATTCCTTGATGATTTAAGCGATTTCTTGCTAAAAAGTAAATATAAGATCGATTATTAATTAATAAACTTCAAAAAAGGAAAGATGTTATGAAATTGGTTATCGGTACAGATCATCGTGGATTTAATATTAAGCAATATCTTGTTTCATTAAAAAAAATAGGGTTACATGAGATTTCTTGGCTTGATATTGGAACTGATAATGAAGAACGAGTTGATTATCCTCTTTATGCCGAACGGGCTGCTAATAGCTTATTGAAAAATGAAGTTAATGGTGGTGTTTTATTGTGTGGGACGGGTGTTGGAATGTCTATTGCCACCAATCGCTTTGATGGAATTTATGCCGCATTAGTATGGAATGAGAATATTGCTTCGCGAGCAAAAAAAGAGGACGGTGCCAACATATTAGTATTGCCTGCTGATTATCTTGACAATGCGCGAGCAGTTTCGCTTATTCAATCTTGGTTAGATGCTGATTTTTTGGGAGGTCACTATCAAGATCGCTTAAATCAAATTGATTCTTTTAAATAAGTGAGTAGTGATAGAATTTTTGCAAATCAGCGCAACCATCTATAGACTAAATTGCATATTCATAAGGAGATTTTAAGCAATGTCTAATCGTTTTTATTTTGTATTGATTGCACTTTTTCTGCTTATCATAGGTATGTTTTTTAGCTTTCGTTATCGTTCGTATTCTTTTTCTTTAAACAACCTTAATCAAGTAGAGAATCTGGTGTCAATAGCAGTTATAGGTTCGGGGCCAGCCGGTTTAAGCGCAGCACTGTATGGAGCGCGTTTGGGTCTTTATACCATAGTTTTTGATGGGCCAAAGCCGGGAGGACAATTGACTGAGACCGGTGATGTAGAAAATTGGCCTGGCGTTGGTCGTAAATCAGGGCCAGCTATTATGAAAGATCAACGTGAATATGTTGAAAAATTCGGTGTGAGTATTGTGCCTGATGGTATAAAGAGTGTTGACTTTTCTCAGTGGCCATATCGATTGACGACGGATGAAAATATAGCGATTTATGCGCTTTCAGTTATTATAGCGACGGGTTCTGCGCCGAGTGTTTTAGCCATTCCTGGTGAACGAGAATATTGGGGAAAAGGAGTTACAACATGTGCCGTTTGCGATGCTCCTTATTATAAAGATAAAGAAGTGATAGTTGTTGGTGGTGGTGATAGCGCTATTGA
>CAYPXP010000070.1:0-5024 GCA_964414965.1 uncultured Pseudomonadota bacterium | reverse complement strand
ACTTCAATATTTATAATGTTGCACTTACTAGATATGATTATTACAAACCCGTTACGCTAATACCAGATGAAAACTGTCATGACACATGGATATTTCGCACTCCGATAAAATACCAAAATGCTAACTATCAATTCAACTGTTTTGGAACCGAGCATCTACTAGTTCATGATTGGCTAGAAAGTGGGTATAAAGTTATTAATCCCTGTCTTTCTGTTTTTACCCACCATGTTCATAAAAGCGAATGGCGCGATCCAATTGTTAGAAAAGGATTCATTAACCACCCAATTTATCCTTTATTTTTTGAAACGTTATTAGAAAGTATCGATACAAAAAAAGTTCTCCATACAATTAATTTCTAAGTCCCTAAAAAAACAAAGTTTCGTTTATTTTTGGCCAATATTTATTATTCGACATATCAAAAAAACCATGTTGGGCTGACAACAATGAACTACACCAACCGTGCGAATAAAATTCTTTTTATAATTTATATTTTACTTGCTACAACTTATAACAAACATTGGCCTCTTACGCTCACTCATACCAATCGATCGAACACAAGAATAACCTACGCTTGCCAACGTTTCGAGTTCACTTTTGACAAATTTATCCCCCTCATAAATAATTACCGGAAAATTACACTTTACTAAAAACTCTAAAAATTTCTTCTTAACCGGCTCTTTAAAATACTTAAACACAGACAACAGAAAAACAACGTCAAAATCATTTCCTAATTGTTTTTGCCATACTTCGGTATCGTCAATATTAAGATTAAGAAATATAGGTGAAACTTGAAATGCACGCGCTACCATCTGGGCACAATTAACCACTACCAAATCGTGATCAATACCAACAACTTTTTTTGGTTTAAATTCATGCGATAAATAGGTAGATAATAGGCCCATGTTACAACCAATTTCTAAAATAGATCCACCATCAAAATCAACCCCGCATGTTTTTATGATATGCCATCTCACATGCCAAGGACGCTCGCCAGATAAAGTTAAACTATATTCTGGAAGTTGTAATGAATAATATGGAATATTTGGCAATCCGGCACTAACCAAATTATTAACATTTGTAGCTTTGCTTTTTGCGCTCAGAGCCCAAGCCTGCTTTAATAATTCAATATCAACTCCACCCCGTAGCCCAATAAACAATAGCGTGACTAAAAAAAGTAAAAAACGTTTCATTGAATTCCTTCGATTTTTGTTCTTAATTTTGTTTCACACAAAGATTCTACCAACTCTATAAGTTTATGCGGCTTAACACAAGCATCTTGATCGCGCCAATAAGCAACATACTTGCTATTTTGTCTTAAATATTCATACTGTGCTATCGTTTTACTTGGATCAACCCCCTCTATTTTTTGTGCTATACTATCCCCCTTTTCAAGACTCCATCTATGATATGTAATATCGGGCCTCCCATAAGTTGCAAATTTATAAAACATCGTATAACTAAAACCATACGGCAATATTTCAATAACAACCCCACGATTTCTTATAAATGGCGCATTAATAAGTCCTGCTCCATGATAAGCAATAAATATGTCAGTATCGTCGAGCAGTTGCAATTGTTGAGCAAATGAAAACTGTTCTAGTCTTACAACTTTAAATTTATATCCTTTTTGTTGACAATAAAACAACATATGCTGGCATAATTCATCAAAGTTAATAATTTTTCTCGCCCCAACACGATTCACTAAAGTTACAGTTTTCTGATGCATATGTTCAGATTCATGAACAACCCCAAATCGTTTATGTAATTGCTCTAAAAACATTGGCATATATTTTTTCAAGATGTCCGAATCCTGCCTCCAACGTATATTGCACTTAATCTTGCGCATGGTAAATTGATTATACGGCGCGACAATTATCTGATTATCGGTAAACAGTCGCAAAACATCAAAAAAAAGTGGTTTTACGTTGCAATATATTATATTTTGATGGAAAGTGTCATGTCTGCTCATCTCGGCAAGTGCAGCAAAAAAAGGGAACGCAGCATCACGTATAAAATGGCAATAATTAGCTCTTTCGTTTACGCCAAATTCAAAATATAATGGTGTAAAAGTCTCCAAGCCACGTATAAGTTTATCTAGCCAAATTTCATCAGTATTAAAATTTAGACATGTCGGACTTATTTTGACTGAAGAATTAAAATCAATAACTTTAATGCATGGCCTCCCATTTGGATCAGACCAAACTAAAATATTATTAGGCTTAACATCACCATGATAAATTTCCAATCGATGCAAATGATCAAAAGCAGAACGAAGTTGCACAACAAAAGCTGGTATATTAATTGGATGCTTACACAAATGGGGAAGATAAAACTTAATACCATCATACAACTCATGGTATCGCTGTATTTGCTCTCCAGAAAGATTCGCCATGTACGCAGTATTGTATAACATCGATGAACCGTAAAGCAGTTCCGTATAAACAAATTTTTTATCAAAATCATAAACTCGCATAATATGTTCATGCGGACAAGCACGTAATGCTTCCCACTTTGCAAAATCAAGATTATCATCCAACGTAAATGGTTTTAAAACACCCGCATCCTTACGTAAATAATATTTTCTCGGTAATAACAAGACAAGAGAATAATTTTTACCGTCACGCGCCTTAAACTCATCAAGTACCGAAGCTCTAAAAACACGTCTCGCGGCATACTGTATCTCATATACTGCAGCATGGGAATATAGACACACCATACATAAAATAAAATAGCTCTTCATTTCCTACCTCGTTCCAAACTATAGATTGATTAAACTAAGTAAGACATAACTTCACTGCATTGTATCACAGCATTTACTATGCTACAATGTTATATTATTTTTAAAAAAGGGCTAAATTATGTCGTTTTGTAAAATACTCTTATCCTGCCTTTCATTTTTTTCAATATGCACTGAACCAATTTTCATAACCAGCAAAGAACATCTTCTATCACTTATAAAACAACAAATTCCATCCTGCAACGTTATCGCCGAAGCAGGCGCCAGTAATGGCCACGATACCGTAATGCTCGCCTCTCATTTTCAAAAAGCTAAAATTTTTTCCTTTGAGCCTGTAGCTGAAAGCTTCGGCGTGCTTCAAAAAAGAATCGTGCCATTTTCAAACGTAACTATTTTTAACTGTGCATTAGGAAATATTACTGGACAAACCATCATGTACTTATCGCGTATTCCTAACAAAGAAAAAGGCTTAGGAAGATCGTCAAGCTCATTACTGCAACCATACCAACACGATAAGTATTCAAAATCGGGTAAAGTATTTGATGAAATTAAAACAGTCCCGATAATAACATTAGACGATTGGGGAAAACAATACGGCATAGATGCTATCGATTTCATATGGCTGGATACCCAGGGCACCGAATTACAAATTTTAAAAGCAGCACCATTATTATTATCAAAACTACAGGCAATCTATCTGGAAGTTGAATTTGTTGAAGCCTATAAGGGGCAAAATCTTTTTAATGAAACAAAAATGTTCCTTGAAAAAAATGGCTTTGTTTGGCATGCAGCAGATTTCAGTAAACAAGAAGCTGGAAAATTGGTATATGAGAAAGAAGATCGATGGTTTGGCAATGCATTATTTATACGATCTCATTCATAATTATTCAGGCAAGGAACTAAAGTGAATTATATCCGATCTAAGCCCTTTATGAGAATACCCCTTTTTTACTTCATCAGATCGATAATCTTCTAAATGTACATGCCAAGCTTTGACTGTCTCAGAAGGATTAATGACGTCCCAATTATAAAGCAGCGTATACAAAATAAAAACTTCGTTACCAAAGTTATTAATTTTAATATCTCCATTTTCATATTTAATGGGCACCTTAAAAATCCATGCATCATGTGATCCCGGATGTCGTTTCCACGTACCAGTATAATTTGGTATTTGATATCGGGTAAGTATTGCCGCCGTTGTATTAAAATCCACGTGTCTCAATGATTTTAATGTATCATCAAAATATATGTCGGTATTTGCCCAAATAACCAATTCACCACTTAAATTTTTATTAATAAAATCATAAAAATCTTTATGCTCGGGATAATGATCCAATTTAATTATCTTAATTTTATCATGCAACAAAAACCATGGCGCATTACCCTGAAAGCCTTCATATAACACATAGATTTTTTTAATATATTTGTTGCGAATATTTTCTTGAAAACATCGGTGAAACTCGTTAATTCTATCGTGCTTATCAAAATAAGTAACTACTAAATTAAATTGCAACAAGTTATCATTACTACAAGTTAAAACACAAAACATCAGCAAATTACAGTAAAAACTTAATTTTTTAAACATCAGCACATCCAATAAAAATAGAAGTAGACAATTAATCCGGCAAAGTCGTAAATGGAATACTATAAAATGGTACTTTCATACTTGCATATTCACAAAGAACATCGTGTGCACGATAATCCTCACGATGCACATGCCAAGCCTTCACCGTCAGTGACGGATTTGTTACTCGATAACCGGATTTAATCCATTCATCCAACATAATATTTTCATTAATAAAACGATTAATCTTAAAATTTCCATTCAAATAACGTATAGGGGCTTTAAAGATCCATGCATCATGTGAATTAGGGTGTCTTTTCCACTTGCCTTGATATTCAGGAATATTGTATCTCGTCAAAATAGCAATGCCATTATGAAAATCCACATGTCTTAATGATTTTAACGTATCATCAAAATATATGTCGGTATTTGCCCAAATAACCAATTCACCGCTTAAATTTTTATTAATAAAATCATAAAAATCTTTATGCGTTGGGTAATGATCCAATTTAATTATCTTAATTTTATCATGCAACAAAAACCATGGTGCACTACCTTGGCAATCTTCATATAACACATAGATTTTTTTAATATATTTGTTATGAACATTTTCTTGAAAACATCTGTGAAATTCGTTGATTCTATCGTGCTTGTCAAAATAAGTAACTACTAAATTGAACTGCAATAAGTTATCATTACTACAAGTTAAAATACCAAACATCA
>CAYPXP010000069.1:0-5173 GCA_964414965.1 uncultured Pseudomonadota bacterium | reverse complement strand
AAATCATTAAAAAATTCGGAAATGTGTTACACTTGCTTAGATCGAGTTCACGTTATTTTAATAATTGGCGGTCATAAAATGAACAAGAAAAAAACATTAAAAAAGCAAGAATTTTCGTTAAACAATATACCTCACCTTCAAATAAATGATGAAAAAATCTTGACTGAATTCAAACCAGAAAAATTTTTCCAAAACAAAAAAAAGGTTGCAGAAGCACTTCTTCAATGCCTCATTGAAAATGATACCGATACGTATATGGAGATATTAGATTCTTATCTTCGCGTCAACCGTTCAAAAATCGCACAAAATACCAATCTTTCACGGTCAACAATTTCACTTGCTTTTTCAAAAGCCGGCAACCCTACATTAAAAACCATCGCTAAAATCGTTCATGAATCGGTACGTAAGTAACTTATCCATTAACCTAAGATGCGTTTCTCCAGCTCTTTTTTATCGTTAATGCCCTCTTCTAGTTGAATTTCGTAAGCCTTTTTCAAAAGCTTTCCCATTTGAGGTCCTGGCTCAACAAGTCCTTTTAAATCTCTCCCTTGCAAAATAGGGCCTTCAACTTCGCGCAAAACATTAAGATTTTTTGCCTTTTTCATAAAAGCAAACTCATCTTTGCACAATTTTTTACCAATTACACTTTGCAATAAATAGGGTTCACCAGCAGGATTGCGTGCTAATTTATCAGCGCAGGCAAATTGAGCAAGCATTTCAAGTGTAATATTAGGCGCAAGTTTCAAAGCTAATCGTTTATAGGCTGCCGACTTAGCCTTGTTTTTAATAAATTGTCCCGGTTGCATATGGTGTTCTACCAAACTACAGACATTGGCGATTAATTCCTTATTTTGCGTAAATCGTTTAAGCAATTTTTTTGCTAATGGAATCCCAGCTCTTTCATGACCATAGGCAGAAATTCTTCCGCCACCCCAATCATGAGTTGTTTTAAGCTTTCCCAAGTCATGGCACAATGCTGCCCACATAAAAAGGAGCTTTTGCTTAGAATCTTTAATGGTCATATTAGCCACAGCATCCAATGCTTCTAGCGTGTGAATATAAACATCCCCTTCAGGGTGCCATTTTGCATCTTGCTCAATACCAATAGTTTCATTAAGCTCTGGCATAATCTCTTTCAAGCGCCCAATTATTCGCAACCAATTAATACCCAACGACGGCCGCTTTGACTTCAAAAAAAGCTTATTAAACTCATCTTCAATCCGTTCACGCGAAATAGTAGAAAGATCCATTTTTTTACAAATTTGATTGAGTTGTCTGTCTGGCTTCATTTCAAAACGACCAACAAACTGCATCACCCTGAAAAATCGTAACGGATCTTCGACAAATAGTTCTGGGTCTGTTGCGCGCAATATTCCTTTTTTTAAATCATTTAATCCCCCAAATGGATCAAGCAATTCATAGCTCTTTAAATCAATTCCCATTGCATTAATAGTCAAATCTCGACGCCTAAAGGCATCTTGTAGAGACATCAGAGGATCTATTACTACGCTGGGTTTGCGGCCCGAACTGTCTCGGCGAGGCACTGACCAATCAACATCAAGGCCATTTAAACGAAGAACGCCGAACGATTTGCCAACCAATGACACATGGCCAAACCTCTCTAGAATCTTTTGAATCTGGTCAAGTTTGAGGCCATGAACCTCAATGTCACTATCTTTGATTGGCCTCCTGAGGAATAAATCACGAACCGCTCCGCCAACCAGCAACGCTCGTCCACCTGCCTGATTAATTGAATCAACTATGGGAATCATTAATGGATAATCAACAATTGAACTTTTTAATTCACGTAAAATAGATAATGGCAACTTCATTTCTCCCCTCACAGCTCATTTACCATAAACCTATATAATTGCGTACAAATTGCCAACTCTATAAAAAATGCCCCGAGGTTAAAACTTCAGGGCATTTACTTAATTTTGAAAAACTCAATTAATTTACGATTTTTTGGATGATGAACAAACATCCGTTGCTATTCGTAATGTAACACCAGCCCAAAAACCACCTTGGAAAACATCATCATTAGAAGTTAATAAAAAGGTAGGCAAAGCGCCAAATGCATAGGAAGAGAAAAGCGCCACTACAAATTTTAACTCTTTAGAAGTAGATTTTATGGCGTTTAATCCAGCAAACAATCCTAGCGCCATCAAAAATCTTTTTTCTAAAGGAGCGTTATTTAATTTATGTTGAAAATCCCAAAACCCTCCCTCAGCAAGTGCTGTTGAATTTAACAAACTTAGCGACAAACATAACGCAATTAACGACTTTTTCATATATTTCACCCTTATCATCAAGTTTAAGAATTATTAGTACTTATTAGTATTTAATTGTAACTCAAAAAACCTCCTTGTCTAGGCATGAAAAAGCAAAAAATCCTCTACTTTTTGCTTTCAATAATTATCAAATAATCACACTGGCATGGTTTAAAAAATTATTTTTCTAAATAAATAGTGCTCATTGTTAAATTTTTTGCTATAATAAGTTCAGAGGGGATTCAAATAATAATTTTATTGAATAAAAGACTATGGCATATAAAACTGAAAATTTACGTAATATAGCAATAATTGCTCACGTTGACCACGGCAAGACAACCTTGGTCGATCGTTTATTTAATGCAGCCGGAACTAAGATGGCCTGCTTAGAACGCGCAATGGATACTAATGAAATTGAACGCGAACGCGGTATAACCATTTTAGCAAAAAACACCGGCATTCGTTATAAAGATTACAAAATTAATATTGTTGACACCCCAGGGCATAGTGACTTTGGTGGCGAAGTTGAACGAACATTACAGATGGTTGAAGGATTTATTCTACTTGTAGATGCCGCTGAAGGCGTTTTACCCGGCACCAGATTTGTACTTTCAAAGGCTCTGGCCTTACAACTCAAACCTATTGTCGTTATCAATAAAATTGATCGTCAAGATGCCGAAATAGAAAAAACTGAACATGCCATTCATAATCTTTTTTTAGACTTAGCAACACATACCGATCAGCTTGAATTTCCAACTCTTTACGGCTCTTCTAAATTAGGATTTTTTTCTACTGATCCATTAAAACATGACAACACAGTTAATCCTCTTCTAGAGGCTATTATCGAAACTATTCCGGCCCCACATATATCTGATAAAGGGCTTCAGTTTTTATGTACTAATATTGGACACTCAGACTTTTTAGGCTCAATATCAATTGGTCGTATTTTTAGCGGCTCAATGAAAGTTGGGCAACGAGTTGTCGTTTGCAAAGGCGATAAAATTAGTTCTCCGACTAATTTAACAAAAATTTATACTTTTGAAGGCCTTGATCGCACCGAACAAGAAGAAGCAATTTGCGGCGATATCGTTGCATTAACAGGTCTTGATGAAGATGCGCCAATCGGCAGCACCATTTGCGACGCCGATAATCCTCGCCCCTTAACATACGTTGCTATTGATGAACCAACGATGTCGATTTATATCAGCGTCAATGATTCACCTTTCAATGGCCGTGAAGGAAAATTCTTAACGTCACGACACTTGAAAACCCGCTTAGAAAAAGAGTGTAAAACGAACATCTCATTACGCGCTGAACCAACTGATTCAGCAGATACATTTAAAGTATCTGGTCGTGGCCAATTACATTTAAGTATTGTCATCGAAACCATGCGTCGCGAAGGGTTTGAAATGCAAATTTCAGCTCCTGAAGTTATTTTCAAATACATTGATGATAAAAAACAGGAACCTATTGAATGGATGGTTATTGACACTCCTGAAGAATATCAAGGCATCATTATGGAACGACTTGGCAGACGCAAAGCCCTTTTACAACATGTTGAACATCACAGTAATGGCCGTCTTCGCATGGATTTCACGATTCCATCACGAGGTTTATTAGGCTTTAAAAATAAATTTTTAACTGATACTCGTGGCACCGGAATCGTAACCTATCATTTTCATGATTATGAACCATACAAAGGCGACATTCCGGCACGAACACGTGGAGCACTCGTATCTATGGAACATGGAACCGCTACTGCATTTGCCTTAAATAATCTTCAAGATCGTGGCACACTTTTCATCGATGCAAGTGCGCCAATCTATGAAGGAATGATTGTCGGCGAACATAGTCGTGACAAGGATCTAGATGTCAATCCATGTAAGCTTAAAAAACTTTCTAATATGCGTGCCTCTGGCTCTGATGAAAATGTAAAGCTTGCACCACCACGCATTATGGATCTTGAAACATCTATGGAATGGATTAATAATGATGAACTCATAGAAGTAACGCCACATTCTGTCAGATTGCGCAAGAAAAAACTTAAATCACATGAAAGAAAATAGTAGTCTATCACCTGCGTAAGGTACTCAGAAAACTATTTTATTCTCTTTATTGATTTATAACATTTCATTTTTTTACCCTAATAACCAAGATCATAATCTATAAAAGGAACTTTATATGAAATATTGGTTATTATTAATAGCGCTACCTTTTACCATAAGAGCACATATCGACTATTATTCTGATGTCATCATAAGGCCAATTGAACTTCGTCAAGAACCAGGACCTTGGCTTTTAGAAATGCAACGAGCAACGGCCTTTCAATATTATGGCAATGAAGATGCCAAAGCCGAATATCAACAACTCGGCAAAGAAGCACAAAATCTTTTAGCTATTCCAACGGCTGAACAAGTTGCTATAAAAAAACTAGCAAAGTATGCCCCTAATTATAATTTTGCGCCAGCTTGTATGTGCAATGGCTATATCTTCTTCAAAGAAGAGTTTATGGACAAAGCGTGGTTCGGCATCAAGCGAATATCGATGATCCATGAAGCTGTTCATAAAAAACAATTCAGACCCTATGAACAACGAGTCGTCATTTTACATCCCGAAAAATATACCAAAATTGAACAAGAGGCTGACTTTGAAGCTGCACATTTAGGCAAATGTGCACGTTGCACCTATGAATTTTCGCTCAAACAACCACATCAAAATGATAAACATCCTCTGGCTCAAAAATATCGTGAAATGGGCTACGCGACCTATGAACAACTCGGAATAATCGCTCAACAACAACAAAAACAAAACTTATTATGTCCTTACCACAAACGTACGGGTTGGCCAGAAAAAACTGATGAAGAAATTGTTTATCGCAAATTTTATCCGTTAGAAAAATAAAA
>CAYPXP010000068.1:0-5229 GCA_964414965.1 uncultured Pseudomonadota bacterium | reverse complement strand
TTAATCGAGAGGTTTCATCGAACGCGGTACATTTGCTTAGATCGAGTTCACGTTAGTATTAGCAATGGACCACGACCTAAAAGACATGTTTTTAATTGGCCCATTCATCCACAGGATTAAAAAGCCTTAGTGTGTTCTGGATAATCTAGTAAAAATTCCTATGAGCTTGTAGGTGAATTGAGCCAAAGGCGAAAGTTCATCCGAATTGCTTTAGCAATGAGGACGGGCCTTTTACAAGCGGAGGAATCCAAGGGAACCATTGGTACCCTTTATTAAAGGTTTGGGTAAGCAAACCTTTGCGCCTCACCTGCGGAAGGTGTGAAGGTAATAGAAGCAAGAAAAATGGTCGGAGTTTATAAAGCATTCGATAAAACCCTTCAACTTCGCTGCAGCTTTCACTAAAGCTATGGCTGACAAGCTAGGGCGAACGCTTTATGAGATTTTCATAAGAAAAAAATGCGTTAAAATCCTTCGACCATCTGCTTTCAGCTCAGCTTCAGCAGAAGCTCAGGACGAGCGCATTTTTTTCGCTCGTGGTGATACTTCGACGAAGCTCAGTATGCAGCAAGTCGAATCCATACGAGCGAGTTTCAGAAGAAGTCTATCAAAAGAAATACATTAAAACAGCGAGTGATCTAAGATTACTGACCGCATAAGTACTTGGTTGTTTTCCACATTGATTCATTTTACCATACAAGGCTCTTGTATAACTTAACTCTATGCCGAATTGCATATTATTGAAGCGGCTCCAAATACGAGGAGATATGCGCAATAATTGATTAAATTCTGAATCCCATCCATAAAAAGTAGGTTTGCCTTCTTCATTTAGATAGACTGGTTTTTTATGCGATCCTAAGTTTTTGGTAATACCAAAGAAGATTCCGGGCTGCATTTTTTTATAATGATGATAAGAAATTTCACCCCAGTATGAAGCAAAGTTTATATTTGTAAAATTGCGTTGTCCGGTTTGGGCGTTCACGCAGCTGACGGCATAGCCGCCAAATCCGCCGAATGGAAATCCATTTTGTCCTACAATAATTTTATTTTTAATAATGCATTCATTGATGTCGAAACTACAATAAAGGGTGCCAATGAAGCTGGTGAGTTTTTCATTGGATGCATATGTTTTGATTGGTGTGGTAGTGGTGGTAGTTGATAATTCAGGCAGAATTCGTTGCATATTGATGCCGGCGCCCATAAAGAAATTTTCTTTTTTAATCTCTACCGCACCATAAAGGCCTGGTGTCATGGTGTTTTGCATGTATTGAGGGGAAAACCAGTAGGGTCCCATGTTGGGGTATTGAAAGTCAGAATAGATCGTGAAGATAAAACCTAGGCTGGATGGATAGTAGTGGAAGCGAATTTGTGGATAACGATTATATATTTCTATTGGTGTTCCGCCATGAAGATTAACGGTTGAAGCGTGGCAGTCCATAGGATATATCGGATGCCAGTAATAGCCCACTAAAAGACTTGATTTGGGACTATGAGCTTTGAGATAGGCTAAACGAAGACGAGCAAAGCCCAAAGAAGTTGTACAAAAGCCAAAAACATCAACTTCCATGAGTCCAGATAAGTTAATAGTATTTATTTTAGGTGTTGTTATAGTAACATCTAATCGTGTTACTCCTGGCGTGAATCCAAGGCTTCCTCTATTGTTTATGTCGCCACCTTGATCGTCACAATATCGTTTGAGCGGAAAAAGATAAGCTGATCCATCAGGAGATTCTAATCCTTGTCTAATATCAAAAAAGGTATCTAAACGTGTCATGCCAGAAAGATCGACGGTGATTTTATCGGGTTCAGAACCAGATGGGGTTAATGATGGTTCTTTGTTTTGTGCACTGATTGAAAGAAATAGAAATATAAAGATGGTCGATTGTTTGATTTTCATAGACTCCTTTTAGATGGTTATTTAAGTTTTATCATGAATGCTTAAAAGAACAATCTTTGTATATATGTTTGTAATGGCTATTACAGGCCTTATTTCAGCTGTTTATGGTTAGACAATTAGGTTTAAAAATGGAATACTAAAGAAGTAGGTTAATTTCTTAAGTGGTTAGGTGGGGTCTGTGAATATAAAAAATCATGTTTTTGTGTTGTTTTTTCCGATAATTTGTTTTGGCGCTGATATTGTCGATAATTTAAAAAGTGGTCGAGAATGCATAATGAATATTATGACACATCCAGAAATGGGTGTTGCTGCGTATAATAAGAAAAATATTCACCGTGCGGAGACATTGAATCTAAGTAAAGATTTAAATATATCAGAAATTGCCCAAGTTTTTTCTTGTAAAACGGAAGTAGGCAAACATTTTATTGTTGAAACTCTCGGCATGCCATTAAATGCTCAAGATAGATGTTCAGTTTTGAATCAAAGGCAAAAAGCTATTAGAACATTGGTAGAAAACAGTGAATTAAAAAATGAGATAGAACAGCTTCTGGAAGAGGCAAAGGTGCATGAATCGGTAGTAATGGAATTAATGTCGGATTTTTTCAAGGGAAAGTCATGTCCTGAATTGCAATGGCTTGCTCAATTAAAAGAAGGAAAGTATCGAATATATCCCTTGTGCAATTTCTTTTATACGAATCGAACAGGCCGGACCCTGTATCTTGCTGGTAATCTTGCAACTTTCTTGGGAACAGCGGGCGGCATGGTTTATACTTTACGTAAAGCAATGGTGAAACATTGGATGCCATCGGTTCCTTCTAAAGGTAAAGACAAGATTGAATTGGAAGATAAAATTCGATTGTTCGGCGCTTTGTTATTCTTTACTGGCGAGCGAGTGTGGACGGTTGGCATGGATTATAAAAGTGCAGCTCAAAAACGAATAAAATTACATTCTTTAAATCGATTAGTAACACTGGCTGAAAGAATTGAAAATTTATTTGATATCTATAAACTTTCGCATCAATTTAAAATGAATACGTATCATGATCAAGCACAGCAAGATCTTTTCGATGCGTTAAAACATTCCAGATATCAGCCTGAAAAACTTAATCTTTTTAATATAGCCGCTATTCATGCTTTTTTGTATGAGGTTTATGCTAAACAGGCCTATTTTGCGGAAACATTTGCTTGTATAGCTGAGCTTGATGCTTATAATGCTATTGCAACCAAAATTATCGAATCGCAACAGACTCACAATAAGTTCTGTTTTGCAAAATTTCTTGATAATGCTCAACCCCAAATTAGTAGCAAACAGTTTTGGAACGTATTGGTTGAAAAGGCAGTTCCAAGTAATATCTCTGAAACGAGGCAGATTATATTAACAGGTCCAAATGCTGGTGGTAAAACGACGGCAATTAGAGCTTTGTTACAAAATATCGTATTAGCACAAACCTTTGGTGTAGCAGCAGCAGAAAATTTTGAATTTACGCTTTTTGACGTGATTCACTCATATCTCAATATCTCTGACGATATTTTAAATGGCCTTTCATTATTTGCATCGGAGCTTAAACGGGCTCAAGACCTATTAAAATCCATAAAGGCTCTTGAGGCAGATAAGAAGTTCTTTTTTGCACTTGATGAATTGTTTACGGGGACCGTCTCTGAAGACGGTGAAACTTGTGCCTATGAATTTGTGAAGAAATTGGCAACATTTGATCGTGTACAGTTTATTTATGCAACACACTTTCAACGGCTCAAAGAGCTTAGTAATAACTGCGAACATTGTATCAATTACAAGGTTGATGCACCAGTTAAGGGAGTTGAAGGCAAATTGGTCTACCCATTTACGTTGAGCCAAGGCGCGAGTGATTCACGTGTCGCATTAACACTTGCGCAACAGGCGGGTTTATTTGAGTAAGTAGCTTGTTTAGCGAGTGGCGATAAAATTTATAAATTGAAAAAAGATTAAAGATTTTGAATTTATTTTACATAACAAGGATGATTTATCAAGCATTTGCGTGACCTGTCTGTCACAGATCATAGTTCTCTGTGAAACTTTATGCGAAAGAAGGATGGCGAAAACGCTCTGTGTGAATTATCCCCAAGCTCTTTTTTAAGCTCAATGAGTGTGAATGTGTTTAATCGTTAAATGTATTTCTTAGAATAAAAATATCTTAATAAACCCGTTCGCCTAGACTATCCATTACCCACATTTTATTAGAAGAAAAACAATATAAAAAACGCTTAAAAATTCTTACCATAAACCTAAAGACTAAATAATAAATAATATCCGTTCGCCCAGAGGAATGAGCGAAGCGAATGTCTCGTCGGGTGCGAACACAAATTTTTCATGATAGTTTACCTATAAGCTAAGTCTTTATTTTGACTATATGAGTAAATGATTTTTTCGATTAGTTTATGCAAAATCCTTTATTCTAGAAGTTTTTATCAGTGGTTGGACTAAAATTGCAGCTCTTTTCAAAAAAACAAAAATTTAACTGAGTTCGCACCCGACGAGACACTCGCTGTGCTCGTTCCTCTGGGCGAACGGATTGATCCATAAATGTCATTTGCGGTGAAGAACAGAGCGTTACGTACCATACAAACGGTATAAATAATTTTTGTTTTTATTCTTTCTCTAATTTGTTCTGGGCGAACGCATCAAGATGATGTTTTATTAGGGTAAAAACAATAATCGAATTCGGTTCTTGTTTTTACAGGGACCTTCTTTTTATAATCAAATCGTAGAGGGCGAGGGGTAAAATGATGAAGTTTCAAAATAAAATTCTAATTATAATCGCAGCTGTTCCTTTGATGAGGGCTATGAATCGATCATTTTCAGATGAACTTGATAGTGTTGAGCAATCTTCATGGGGTAAGCGTACGACATATCAATCAGGTAATTCGCATAAAACGTTTCCCCAAGCTAGATCTTTCAAAGCAATACAACGTGTTGAACATTCAACACAGACTGAACCATCTTTTGCTATGACTGATGATCAAAAAGCAACAAAATATATGTCTCAAGTACTGAGATTTTTATATTATTTTATGGCACCAGATTTTTCTATTACGTATCGTGAGGATCCTCTTTTATGGCAAGCTGTAATGTTAAAAGGCCTACATGACTCATGGGCAAGTATAAAGCATATGCCCCAAGAAGAGCGTGAAGAAATAAAGCGTCAATATGGAATTTTTACGTACATGTTCTCTCATCTTGATTTAAGTAAACTTGGCGATAAAGATACTTTGCTAGAATAATGAAGATAAAAGACTGATACATAACCCTGATCTGCCGGATTTAAATTATCAGGATTTTAGAATTAAAAATCCTCGAT
>CAYPXP010000067.1:0-5230 GCA_964414965.1 uncultured Pseudomonadota bacterium | reverse complement strand
ATACTTTCAGTACCAACAGACTTAACCCTATCATCAGCTTCAATGCAAATCGGCATTAACGCCTTAGCACTAAATAAAAAAAGTCTTGTAAAAATAAGACTAAAGGCAGACAACAGCACCAATGACAAAAGCCCTAACTTAACATCAATTGTTAGCAAGGAAATTACAACGGTAATACTGCCAATAAAGAGTGGATACAATTCATAGCTTCCGTTACGTATCAACATTCCATACGCTTCTGCACCACGATAAATTTTAGCAATAACTTTACCTTTGGCACTTTGTGCGTGACAAACTGGGTCAATTTTAAGCAATAATTGTGTGGCATAATAATGAATACTTTGAATACATTGAACTAAATTGCGCGTAGCATAATAATCAGAAACAACTTCACACAAAAGAATAGAGAGCCAAATCAATACAAAATAAAAAAAGTATTCATAATGTTGAGCATTAAGAATACTTTCCAGTAAAAGCGCTGGCACTGTTAGGAAGACATTATTAACAGTCTCAATAAGAAACGTCGTTAAAAATGCCCATTTTTGCTTAATAATAAGATCCCACCAAGGTCTCTTAAAATCAACGTCAATCAACCTTGTCTTCTTTTTCATATCAAATAAGCGGTAAATAAAACCGTAGAACCGCCTAGATACATTATGTTTCTCAGACACGTTCAATTCCTATTCGTCCAATAAATAATTTAGTAAAAAAAATGTTATAGATTTTTAACAAGATAGGATCTGCAGAAGTATCCATTCTTTCCCATAACCGCCCTCCATAATCAAGTGAGTCCATACTATCAGTTTCCATATAAAAAACCTCCTACCCCTAGAATATCATAAATTAATTAAAATCAATAATAATTTGAGGGTTTTTTATGAACCTATAAAGAACAGGTGAAATAAGAACTTCTTGAAAAAATGATACCTTATTAACGGCGACGATCCATCTTTCGAAAACCACGCTTTTTATCTCTTCCACGTCGGTCATCACGTCTTTCGCCACCACGACGATCTGAAAACCTGTCAGATCTACCACGCGGAGCTCGGTCACCTCTATCAAAGCTATCTTCGACCAAATAAGTCTTATATTTCTTATTGGCCATAGGGTTCTTAATCAAAGCCTGCAAACATTCTTGAAGCTTGTTTTGAGACATCGAAATAAAGGTTTTTCGGTTGATAACACGAACTTTACGTGCATCTTGTGGCAAGAGTTTACAGGTAGCATATAAATAGCTGCGTACCATCTCTTCATCAACACCATCATCAAGCCCCATCTCTATACAAATTTCCTGCGGCTTATTGGTGACATCATGACTAATTGGCGCCAATTTTTCATTAACAACATCTTTGAAAAACTTATCTTCCAAAGCAATGACAAGAGAATGACGAATTTCTTCAGGAGTAAAACTATCAATCAATTTATTAATTGCTTCATGTACCACTGCTGAAAGTTTCTTGCTTGGCTCTTTAGACTGTTCTATAAAATCAGAGACTGCGCCCATTTTTGCATTTATAATAGTTTCAATTGTAGGAATAGGTATCTCTTGCAATGTTGTCTTAGCAGCTCTTTCAAGGTAACGAAGGCGATTAATTTCTGAAGGAGCAATTAAAACAATAGCAATCCCTTCTTTACCGGCACGGCCAGTTCGACCAATACGATGAATATAATTTTCATGTTCTTCGGGTATAGAGAAATTGATTACATGGGTCAAATCTGAGACATCGATACCACGAGCAGCAACGTCTGTTGCAACTAAAATACTAAAATCTTTATTTTTAAAACCTTTAATAATCTGATTACGCAAAGCCTGAGACATATCACCATGAAGACAGTTAGCTTTAAACCCTTTGCTAACCAATTGCTCCATTACTTCGTTAGTTAAAATTTTTGTTTGACAAAAAATAATGCCATAGAAATCAGGTGATGACTCAATAAACCGAGCTACCACTGCTGTACGACTACGACGTGGAACTATGCAGTAATATTGTTTAACTTGCTGAGTAATAACATCTTTAGTCGTCGCTTTAATCGTGGCTACATTATGCATATGTGAATCAACAAGTTTTTTAATACCTGGCTTGATAGTTGCTGAAAAGAGCCAGATAAGTCTATCTTCAGGAGCTCGTTCTAAAATACTATCAATCTCTTCTTTAAAGCCCATATCAAGCATAATATCAGCTTCATCAAGAACAAGAACTTTTAAATTTTTAAGCGATAGGGTTTTTCGTCTTAAGTGATCATTAAGACGACCAGGCGTTCCAACAATAATTTGTGCACCACGCCTAATATTTGAAATTTGTTGGGTAATCGACATACCACCATATACAGGTTCTATTACAATGCTAGTGCCACGAGATATCTCTTTTAAGCTTTCATAGGTTTGCAAAACGAGTTCACGCGTTGGTGCAACGATAAGCCCTTGAACCTCTTTTTTTGATGGATCAACATATTGGAGCAAAGGAATACCAAAAGCAATCGTTTTTCCGGTGCCTGTTTGTGCTTGTGCTTGTATATCACGTTTTGATTCAAGAAGAAACGGAATAACCTTTTCTTGAATTTCAGTTGGGGTTGTAAAACCTAATTGAGTAAGTGATTGTTGAATTTCAGGAAGTAACGGAAAATCGGTAAATTTTTTCATAAAAACAGTTCTTTCATTTAATATCTTTATTTACATTATCATAAGCTATAACCTTTTTTGAATATTCTATGCAAAAAAAGCATTCTTCATCCATACAAAATGGCTTATCTAAAGTAAAAAGATATGAATTCTTTTAAGCCCCCTAAGAACTGTTATCTTTTTCATATTAAATCATACGATAGATTACGATAGATTATGACTATTACTTATAGTATACGTTAATATTTGTTATTTGTTAATTTTATTAGCTATAAACTATTTTTTTCGCAAATAATACAAATCAAAATCTACTTAAAAATCATCTTAGACTAAAAATAATTGAACAATTTCATGAAGTTTTGCTATAATTATCAATGGGTGGGACTTTTATAGAGGGGGATATAATGTCTATAAAATTATTGATTCTTTCATTCTTTGCTTCTTTAAGCGTTCTATGCACCTACAGCATGGAAAAATCAGTTGAACTTACGCCTAAATCAAAACAGATCTTGGACGACCCAACATCAACGCCGTCCAAAAAAGCCGTTGCTTTAAGTAATCGGGTTCAACTTGCAAATCGCAAAACACGCAAAACAGCTCGCTCTATTTTAGAACAAATTGAAAATCTTCAAGAAAAGACCCCCGAAGGATATCCGGCGGAAAAGGCTCAGCTTATTCAAGAAAATGTTGAAAAAATTCGATTAGGCTTAGAAGATCCTTTATTGCTCACAACTGATCGTGGCTCATTCTCTTTTCATGAATTATTTTCAAAATTTTCACCTAAAAGAGTTGATGATCTAGTTCGTGTCGGAATCGCCGATCTTGCTTCACCTAAACGAGCTCCGTATACAAGATTTCTTGATGATTTTTCAACGCAATATGCCATTGATCATATTGTCCAAGGATCCAAAAAAGGCGGCAGCCATTTCTGTCCAATAGAGGGAGTTAGCGCACGAGAATCTATAGTTCCTACTGAAAATCTAGACAATGGCGTACTCTATGCATGGCCAAGCAGTACTGATGAAGCAAAATCAATGTATCCTTCTTCTCTCGATAAAACTCATTGGTTTGAAGCATTGAAACATATTGTGGCTGATCCCATCGCTATGAAAAATTTAAAAAAGGGAAAAGGGTCATATATGATTGGCCAAGATCATCGTTTGCCTTTTCATATCGAAGTTATTCGCAATATAAGAAATGTTGATGGCGTAGACATCTCTAAAGTTGCTTCGGCTTATCCGATATTTTCCTATACAAAATGGCAACCAGAAGGTATTCAACATATAGCAACGGTTAAAAATTTAGAAACCGGTGAAGAAAAAACTCTTGATTTCACTGCTGACGAATTAAAAAATCTTACCTTTCGTGCATTAGATGAATATGAATCACATTACAGTCACGATCACCCATTACGCTATTCTTATATTAATAGTGATGGCATAGCCATGCATATTATTGATATTGGCTTAAAATTAACGCCATTCGGCTTTCCATTACGCGGTGTTTATATTGAAATTCCAGCGTCGGAAATCTCCTCATCATAGCAGCAAGTAAAATTATTTTTCATTCTTAAAGCCTTCAATATAAACTGTTGGACTTTCATATTCTATAGCTTCAATTATCATCCATTTTCGTAAAACATCATAACACCTATAGCTTCTCTATAAAATTGACGAAACTTTCTATTTGTAATATAATGATAAACATATGGAGGATTATATTATGAAAAAATTATTAGCATTTTTAGCACTTTTTATCGGCTCATTAGGAGCAATGAACAAAAATAGCAATCCGCGAGTTTTTACTGAAGGAAGTCACCGAGAAGGGCATCCTACGTTTTTTACTTCTTTTAAAAACAACGACAAACGATTTATCGAATGTTTTGAACAACCGGCTGTTATGGCATTACCATTTTTAGTTCCAGCGATTGGTCACTACCAAAACGATAAAACCAAAGCTTCTAAAAAAACTGTCGGTGATTTTTATAATTGGCGAGCACATCTTGCGTTAATTGAATTATCAGCAGAACAACTTAATCGTCTAATGCCTGAATCTATCAAAAATAGTTTGCGTGATACTCGTATTCCGTTAGAAAATATTGAAGGTGGAATAAATATTCTTGGAAACTTTTTTAATCTTCACGAACGTCCAATTGAAAAAGGAAAAGAACATAGTTGTAACATTGCCTTTCACCCCATAATGTGTCATTGGCGTAATGATGGCCTTAAACATTTCAATGAACCAATAAACGCCGGAATTTTTGATGGTAATGGGGCTATTCAAATGGGTGGAGGAATTATTTTTAATCGATTAGCTCATTTACCAGTCAACTACCATGGCGCACTTTCTCCTGATAATGGCAGAGTTAGATTAGATCCCAATCGTGGCCTTATTACTTTTTGGAGTGTAGGTATCTATCGCGGCAGAGCAAATGTTGTATTTAATATTATTGCCAATAATGAGCCTATTGAAAACGCGTTATTAGCAATCACTTCTGTACCAACTATCGAAGCGTTAATCGAAGTTTTTAGAGAAGAAAATTTACGCCATATGGTTAACGGCGACGACGAAAAAGTCTTACAAAATATCTTAACTCTTTTTGATCATTTA
>CAYPXP010000066.1:0-5233 GCA_964414965.1 uncultured Pseudomonadota bacterium | reverse complement strand
TATCGAATTTAGAAGAAAGAGCATCAGATCAAGATAAAAAAATACTTCAATCTATAAAGGACCGTTTACTAGCTAAACCAATCAGATGAAAATCTTGTCTAATGGGCATAAGAAAGCAGAGCTGTCGCTTTCTTATGCCCGATGTCAACGCAAAGTGAAAAACTCAAGTTTTATAGCAAACTTCATAAGGAGCAATCAGGAGATTTAAATTAAAATCAAGAAGTATTTTTTTGTTAAAAAGTTGCGTGGATCGAAACTTTCAGCTTTTTAAGGAATTCCTGTCTTTAACTAAGGCTTTTTCATCTTTCCATGAAATATCAATTTTTTTTACTTCTGGATGTGCAAGTCTAAATTGTGAAAGTGGCACAATAACAGCTCGTTGTATCTCACGTTTAAGCGGCCGTGCTCCAAATTCGGGCATATAGCCACGTCTTGCAGCTTCTTGAATAACTTTGTCATTGATAAATAACTCAACGCCTTGTTCGTGTAAACGTTTCTTGAGCTCATTGAATTGAATTTGTGCAATTTTTTCAACATCTTTTTCTGATAAACGATGAAAGAATATGATGGCATCAATACGATTGAGCAATTCTGGACGTAATGCTTTATGTAATAATTTGTCGACTTCTTTACGTACTTTTTCAGTTATTGTTTGTGCTTCTAAAATTAAATCAGCACCGATATTTGAGGTCATAATGATGATACAGTTTTTGAAGGAGACTTTTCTTCCTTGTCCGTCAGTAAGGTGTCCTTCATCAAGAACCTGAAGAAGAATATTCATCACATCTGGATGAGCTTTTTCAATTTCATCAAAAAGAATGACGCTATAGGGGTGACGTCTGACAGCTTCCGTAAGTTGGCCGCCTTCTTCATAGCCGACATAGCCTGGAGGAGAACCAATTAAACGTGCAACGGCATGTTTTTCCATGTACTCAGACATGTCGATTCGAACTAATTGATTAGGGTCATTGAATAAGAAATCTGCTAATGTTTTTGCTACTTCAGTTTTACCAACGCCTGTTGGTCCCAAAAATAAAAATGAGCCGATAGGTCTATTAGGGTCGGTCATGCCAGTTCGATGCATTTGAATTGCATGTGATATTTCATCTAATGCTTCATCTTGGCCAATAACGCGTTTTTTGAGAATTTCGTCCATATGTAAAAGTTTTTCAGTCTCATCTTGCTTGAGCTTTTCTACGGGTATGTGGGCCCAGCGTGAAAGTACCGTGGCTATATCACCTTCATCTACCGATTCTTTTAATAATCCATGAGCAGTTTTTTTGATTTTAGCTTTCTCTTCTTCGAGCTGTTTTTCTAATTTAACGATGCGCCCATACTTTATTTCGGAAGCTTTGGCATAATCACCTTCTCGTTCAGCTAAATTATAATCATAATTTGCGATTTCTATTTCTTCTTTGATTTTATTAAGTTTTTCGAGTGGAGCTTTTTCTGCTTGCCATTGACTGAGTAAGGCTTGATAACGTTCTTTGAGTTCAGCTAATTCTTTTTCAAGAATCTTGAGTCGTTCTTGAGAAGCAGGAACGTCTTTTTCTTTGGTAAGGGCTACTTTTTCAATTTCAAGCTGCCTAATTTGACGGTCGAGTTGATCGATTTCTTCAGGTTTTGAATCAATTGCCATTTTTATCATGGATGCAGCTTCATCAACCAGATCGATTGCTTTATCAGGTAAAAATCTGTCAGTTATATATTTTGCAGACATTTTTGCGGCATTAACCAAAGCCTGATCTTTGATCCTAATGCCATGGTGTAGTTCATAGCGTTCTTTAAGCCCACGCAAAATAGATATAGTATCTTCGATAGAAGGTTCTTCAACGAAAACTTTTTGGAATCTGCGTTCAAGTGCGGCATCTTTTTCTATGAATTTTTTATATTCTTGAACAGTTGTTGCACCAATACAATGGAGTTCGCCTCGCGCGAGTGCCGGTTTAAGAAGATTTGATGCATCCATCCCGCCACCTCCAGTTGCTCCAGTACCAACTAACATGTGTAGTTCATCAATAAACAAAATTACTTGTTGATCAGACTCTTTGATGGCATTCAAAACGCTCTTGAGCCGCTCTTCAAATTCACCTTGATATTTTGCGCCAGCAATCAAAAGGCCGAGATCAAGAGATAAGATTTGCGCGCCACGCAATCCTTCCGGAACATCATCATTTATAATACGTTGAGCTATTCCTTCTACGATGGCTGTTTTGCCAACACCAGGATCTCCGATAAGAACTGGATTGTTTTTTGTTCTGCGTGATAAAATTTGAATCACACGACGGATTTCTTCATGGCGCCCAATAACTGGATCAAGTTTTCCTTGTTGTGCTTGGTCGGTCAAATTTTGGCAATATTTTTTGAGTGCGCCTGCTTCTTTTTCGGCCTGTTTATCTTTAACCGTTTTGCCTTTGCGAGATGTTTTAATTTTGTTTAACACGGCATCGTAGGTATATCCTTGATTGGTAAAGAATGTTTTTATTTTTTGAGGAAGATGTTTTGTTTTTGCCCATTGCAACATAATCAATTCTACACTGATAAATGAATCACCAAGTTTTGTTGCATCATCAGCACAACCTTGTAGAAAATCTTGCATAGTATAATCCATCATCAATTGGCCACCTGAAACTGTTGGTAGATGATTAAGCTCATCGGTAGCAATAGTATTTAATTGTTCGATATCAATATTCATTAACGATAAGAAAGATATACAAAAGTCGTTTTCAATGCCGGCAAGGATGGTATGAAGCGGCGCTAAACTTGAATTGCGATGTGATGCCGCAATATTTATGCTGTGATTTATTAGATCTTGGGTAGCAGTTGTAAATTGTTCTTGATTCATTACATTTCCTTTAAAAATTATATTTTTTTGATTCTGTTAGTGAGGAAAGTAAGTTACGCCGTTAATAATTTACCTCGTTTGGTGCGGTGATAGGTAATAGCAAAATGATGAGCATAATCACGCAAGGCTATTAACATGCGACCTTCATCTGTTGTTAAATCAATTTTTTTCCCATCAGTATATGTTGAACTAAACAATATTTCATCTTTTTTTGCAAGACTTAATATCGGAACATAAGGAAAAAGTTTTTGAATACAATTTAATTGACCTTTGCCACCATCAATTAACACAAGGTCGGGGATATCGGTCGGATTTTTATAGCGGCGTTGAACAATTTCACCAAGGGCAGCATAATCATCTTGCGTCTGTAATGTTTTAATCTTGAAGCGTCTAAAATTATTTTTATCAGGGATGCCATTTACAAATCGGATACATGAGCCAACGATAGATTGACTTTGAAAATGTGAAATATCAAAGCAATCGATAGTTTTTGGTTCAAATTTGAGATTAAGTAGCGCGGTAAGCTTTGCGCCAATTGCGTGAGGTTGCTGTTGATTGGATAATGCATTGTTAATGTCGCCCGTATAGTAGGTAGGATTAAAGCGCAACTTGATAATTTGCGTAATGTGATGAAGATTTTCTAAAATATGATTTAATTTTTGTGATTGTTCAAAATCAAGAGATGTATTATATTTTTTTATTTGTTCTAAAATTTGATCAATTAACGTTTGCGATTTACCGTTTAAAATATCCTGGGCAAGCTGTAATCGAAAGAGATAAGCTTCTTTATTAAAATCTTCTTTACATGATCCGGCGCACTTTCCTAAGTGAAATTGAAGGCAACCGTTGGCTATAGTCTTGTTACATATTTTCAACTGAAGATTTGAGATAAGAAAATTATAAATTGATCGCGCTTGTCCTTTGTATAAGAATGGGCCAAAATAAATCCCTTTCTCTTTTTTATTACGAACAAGCTTTAATTGAGGAAGATTCGATTTGCTCACTAGAATATAGATGAACGGTTGTCCGTTTCTTAAAAGCACATTAAATTTTGGTTGATATTTTTGGATTAGATTGGCTTCAAGAAGCAACGCTTCAGTCTCATTTTTAGTGATAATATAATCAACATCGTTAATCTCTTCAAGTAAAAAGTCGGCTTTCCAATCTTTGTGATTTATATTGAAATAGGAACCGACTCTTTTTTTAAGAGACTTTGCTTTTCCTATATAAATTGGAACATTTAAATGGTCCTTAAAAATGTACACACCAGAGCGATGTGGTAAAAGTGACAATTTATGATTAATCAACTTTAAATAACCCCTGTTTCTTTACTATTAGTATACCTTGAAATCGCTTTTTTTGATAGTTGAAATGGTGAATTTTACGTTAGTTCTAAAACAAAGTATATTGTTAAGCGTATAAATATAAGATTTTTTGGAGTTGCAATGACCGCTTTAATACGTAGAATTTCATTTGTTGTTGGATTATTATTAGTCAGTTATATAGGATGGCGCGCATATTTGTATTTTTTTGATCATTCGTCTCCATCAATTGAGTTGAAAGGGCTGAGCGACGGCTGTTATTATAGTAAAGACTTAGCCTTCGCTATTGTGGGAGCGGATCGTTATAAAGTAAGTACTTTTACGGTTTGGCTCGATGATAGTGTTTTAATTTCTGAAAAAAAAGTTAATAAATCATTTTTTGAACACCCGTTAATTATTTCAACCAAGGACTTGAATCATGGGATACATACGTTAAAGATCGAGATGATTGATGGAACGTATCATAAAAATAAAAATATTAAAGCAATCTGTTTTAATGTTGATAATGAGCCATTGCAGGGTGCTTTTTTGAGACCTGAAATTGATTTTAAGGTAATGCAAGGAAGAACATTTCATCTACCTATTCAATATAACAAAAAATTAAAAAAGGCTGTTGTTAAAGTCTTTTCGAAAGAGTATTCAGTTGTTTCAGAATCGGAAAACGCAACAGTATATGAAGGTTTTATTCCCGTTGAATGTGAAGAAAAGGTTGAAGAGCATCCATTTATTGTAGAAGCCGAAGATTTCATTGGTAATACGTTGATTTTAAACGGCAAATTAGGCGTAGTTTTTTCTCCGTTTAAGAAGCAGGTTATTCGTTTAGTAGATCCTCAAAAATTTGAAGAAGATCATCGTATAGGAAAGAGCGAGAAAGAATTTTCTGATTTATTGCAAAATATTACATCGCATTCTTCTCCTCAAAAATTATGGCGTGGACAATTTTATGTTCCATTAAACATGACAGCGGTAATGTGTGATTTTGGTACGCGTCGTGTTTCTCAAGAACGTGGCTGCTACATTCATGCAGCGCTTGATCTTATAGGTTTGCCAAAGACGGTTATTTGGG
>CAYPXP010000065.1:0-5297 GCA_964414965.1 uncultured Pseudomonadota bacterium | reverse complement strand
TTTCGCCCATTGCGCAATATTCCTCACTGCTGCCTCCCGTAGGAGTCTGGACCGTATCTCAGTTCCAATGTGGCCGTACACCCTCTCAGGCCGGCTAGCCATCATCGCCTTGGTAAGCCATTACCTTACCAACTAGCTAATAGCACGCAAGCTCATCCTTTAGCGGTAGCAAAGAGGCCACCTTTCTCCCCGAAGGGACATATGCAGCATTAACCTCGATTTCTCGAGGGTATTCTTCACTAAAGGGCAGATTCTCACGCGTTACTCACCCGTCCGCCGCTGTACTCATTCCCGAAGGAACTTTCTCGCTCGACTTGCATGTGTTAAGCACGCCGCCAGCGTTTATTCTGAGCCAGAATCAAACTCTCCGTTACTAAACTTTAATTAACAGGTTATCCGTATTGATATTTCAATGCGGGCACGTAAGTTTTGTGTATTTCAAAGATACAAATTTTGTCAACCACCATTCTTTTATTTTAATCAACTTTTTCTATTTGTCAAGTTTTTAACAGACTGGCTTTCACTTAGCTGAATCCACCGTACATGTTAAAGAATTTGAACTTGAAAAGTAATAATATTCTATCGCAGCTTTCTATGGCTGTCAACATTTTTTTTGCGTTTTTTAGCAACTTTTTAAACATTTTTACTAAAATATTTCAAAACACTGATTAGATCGCGGTTTTCAAAAGTTGCTGTTTTTGAAAAATTACTTGAAACTGGGCTCTTCAAGCATATAACAAGCATATTTCGTTACTAATTTTTACTTTTTTTCTAAAATTTCACTTAAAATAATCTTTTTTAATGAATCAATTGTATCATCAAGACAATTGTTAACCATTTTATAGGTATATAAAGGAGTTTGTTGCATCTGAAATAACTCCTGTCGAGCCAATTTTAGCCTTTTATTTATCTGTTCTTCATTTTCCGTATTGCGTAAACGCAAGCGTTCTTCAAGAGCAATTAAACTTGGCGGCTCCATCCAAATAGAAACAGCCTTTTCATATTTAGTTAAAATAGATCGAATTCCAGCTATATCAACAACAGCTATATATGAATATCCTTGTTCAATTTTATGTAGAAGATCACCAGGCGTTCCATAATAATGTTCATAGGCCTGACTCCATTCTAAAAAAAAATCATTTTTAATTTTTTCTTCAAATTCATTAATTGATATAAAATGATAATCTGTCCCAACCTTATCAGTTGCTCGTGGCGGACGAGTTGTATAGGTAATAACACGAGAAATATTATATGTATCCTGCAGAGCATCAAGTATTTTATACGTTATAGTTGTTTTTCCACAACCCGATGGTGCTGACAATAAAAACAATTTTCCAGATATACCATTCATTATTTAACCTTGTCAGAACATTTTTTTGTATAAAAATAACTTACCAATATTTATATCATACGTTAATTAAATAAATTTAAGATTTTTCAATGAGACGAATTCGTTCTTCAATTAACGGATGCGTTCTAAAAAAGCTTCTCAGGATATTTTTTATCTGTCGCCACATAGAAGGGGATATTTCTTGTTTTGAGTTCATTTTTCTTAATGCTTGAGCCATATACGTATGTTTCGTTAATACAACAGACGCCTGATCTGCTTCTAGTTCACCTTGCCGCTCCATATAAGATAGATAAAGAACATGCGGAACAAGCAATAAACAATTACACCACTCAAAAATATTTTTTAACGTCACATTTTTAACAGAACCATCTACCCACTTTGTCGTTTTAATAGTCACAAATAAAGCTAATAATTGCAAAGAAAAGAACGTAAAAAATCTTTTAACACCCTTAAAGTGATGATCTTGTTTTAAGTGTCCAATCTCATGAGCCAAAAAACCTTCTAACTCATCCTTATTTAATGATTTAATTAAATCATTTCCAATAACAAGCAAAGAATTTTCTGCATCACCTATCACTTCAGCATTACATCCACCTAAGGATGTTATACATATTTCTGGGCTATTAATATGTGCCTTTTTTGCTAAATTTATTACCATCGTCTTTATTTCTTCTGCCTTAGCACCAGAAATTTTCACCACATGTTTAGATAATTCTTGTCGTTTATTTTTCAGAAGATACTCATAAAAGACATTTCTTACAGCAGTGGAACCACTAATAAAAGAAAAATATATAAAAGATAATAAAAGTATTCTTTTTAATTGATCCATCAAGATTCCCCCATAAAACCTCTTGTCTTTAGCATACACTAAACCAAAATTTTGTTAATTATTATATTTTCATCTATTCTCATTATTTACAATAGAAAACAGAACACCTCAACAATATTCACTAAAAACAGGCTACAAAGATACATTTTCATTGCATAATCTCAAGAAAAGATTACACTTAAATTGTGGTTGAGAAATTTTATGGGGGTCTTCTGTATGGTTAAAAAAATAGTTCTGATCTTATTAACGTTATTCACAAAAATCAGCGCTGAACAAAAAGTCATTGCACATATCTTTATTCATGGAACCCGCTGTTCCTTATTAAGTTTAGTCAGCGCAATTCCCATGGCTAAGCAAGCTTTACGTGATGATCATTTATATAGCAGAGTCGTTGCTACATCACGAAACGATCTCAGATTTCAAGAGTCTCAGGTAATGCTTGATAGAGGAATGATAGAAATTACTCACGGCATGATTGATCGTTGCCGTAATTTAAACTTAGATTCAACTTTTAGTAAAAAAGCTGCGATTCACGCCGTTAACGGTTATGATTATTTAAATTCTGACAAACTAAATATTCATCATTATTATACGTATGGTTGGGACGGCATGCTTTCCGATCACTATCGCAAGAATGATTCTCTTGCTATGTATAAAGCGCTTATCTCTTTACGTGATAAATTAAGTAAGGAATATCCAAACAAAAAAATTTCATTCATATTACATGGACATAGTCATGGTGGAAATCTGATTTTATATCTTCCTTTTCATGAAAATAATCTCAAACAAAATTTAGTTATTGATTATACTCTTTTATATGGCACCCCTATTCAAATAGAGACCGCTTCTTACTGCCTTCATCCTTTATTTAAAACCATAATTAATATTTATTCCGAAGGTGATCACATTCAAATAGCAGATAAAATTTCAACCGCCAGCCGCACAAGTGGCAGAAGACTTCATGATATTGTATCCATACAAAACAGACCTATTATTGATGTATGTATTTCAGCAGCATATGATCGTAAAGCATTTAGTCATGCTTCATATTTTTTTATTGGAGAATATCAAAAAGGCGTTAGCAAAGCACGTCGACACATTTTTAACGACTTGAAATATGTTCCTATTGTAACATTGGCTCCATTATTTATTGAACTCATCGAAAAAACCTACACAGCAACTAAAGAGCCTCAACTAAATCTCAACTTTAGTAAAGAAAACAATCAATGCATACTATGTGCTGAAACAATAGATAAGCGATATGCCTCCAAATCAAAAAATTTAATTCCACTTATCAATCCAATTAACAACATTATTGAAAAGGTCTGGAAACCAGCTGCCAGCTATAAAGGTCCAGTTAACGTAGCAAAACTTGCCATGTTAAATCTCATGGAAGCAACGGCACACAGCGTTTCAAAAAATTAGTTTTATAATTTTTCATCTAAGATAATTTAAAATTCAATAAACCTAAAAAAGCATTTTTTAAAAAATTCACAGATTTGTATATACCTTTATACTGAAAAGGAAGAGGTATAAAATTATGTTAATTGATGATTTAAAAGAGTTACTCAAATCCATTGAGCCTGATATTACAACTATCAAGAAATTCTGGGCCAATTCAGGACTTGATGAAGAATATAAGCAACTACAAGAACAGAGCAATCAAGAAGATTTTTGGAAAAACAAAGATCAAGCAAAAATCTCGCAACGCTTTGAGCAGGTTAAAGAACAGCGCGAAGCTTATTATAAGCTGGTCAAAAATTATGATGAATTTGTCGAATTGATCAATTTATTTGCCGAAGATGAGACCGAACTTAAGAGAATGCAATCTGAGGTTGAATCTTTTGTGCGATCAGTCAAAAAATTTAAAATCAGTATGCTTTTAAGCGCTCCTGATGATAAAAGCAACTGCTTTTTAATTATCAATTCTGGCGCTGGCGGAACCGAATCGCAAGATTGGGCAAGCATAGTTATGCGTATGTATCTTCGATTTTGTGAAGATAATAAATTAACAGCTCAATCGGTTGACTATCAAACTGGCGAAGAGGCGGGCATTAAATCAGTCACCCTTTATATTAAAGGTAAAAATGCGTACGGTTTGCTCAAATCAGAGCATGGTGTTCATCGTTTAGTTCGCATTTCGCCATTTGACGCCAATAAACGACGCCACACTTCGTTTGCCAGTGTTTCAATTATCCCTGAATATGAAGATGCTGGCGAAATTGTTATTGAACCCAAAGACATTAGAGTAGACACTTATCGAGCCAGTGGTGCTGGCGGTCAACATGTTAATAAAACTGAATCAGCTGTTCGAATTACCCATTTGCCAACTAACACGGTTACACAATGTCAAAATGAACGCTCTCAAATTCAAAACCGTGAAACAGCCATGAAAATGCTCAAAGCCCGTTTGCTTCAAAAACAAAAAGAAGAAGAGCAAGCTAAGCAAGATGCAAAACACGAAAAGAAAAAAATTGAATGGGGATCACAAATCAGATCATATGTTTTACATCCCTATAAAATGGTTAAAGATCATCGAACCGATTATGAATCACCACAACCAGACTTAGTCCTAGATGGTGACTTGATGCCCTTTATCGAAAATTATCTTATTTTATAAAATCCTTCAATCGAGCAAATGCTATTTTAGTACTCATTCAAGACAAAACAACTTTAAAAACGCAAATTCGATAAAGACTCATAGTTGATAAATGTTTACATTAACGTGAACTCGATCTAAGCAAGTGTGACGCGTTCGATAAAACCCTTCAACTTCGTCCAGGCGAACGCAAAGTATATATTTTTTAAAAACAAAAAATCATAGTAGCTTGTAGGTGAATTGAGCCGAAGGCGAAAGTTCATCCGAATGGCTTAAAAGCCATGAGGACAGGCCTTTTACAAGCGGAGGGATCCAAAGGAACTGTTGGTACCCTTTATTAAAGGTTTGGGTAAGCAAACCTTTACGCCTCACCTGCGAAAGGTGCGAAGGCGATAAATAATAAGTAATGCACCACGGCCTAAAGGCCTTACAATTACCCACATCTCATTAGAAGAAAAACAACATAAAAACGCTTAAAAAATCCTTTACCATAAAACTAAATAATAAATAATATCCGT
>CAYPXP010000064.1:0-5382 GCA_964414965.1 uncultured Pseudomonadota bacterium | reverse complement strand
AAAATAAAATTTTTATATATAAGCGCAGGAATTGCTATTACTATTTTTGCATCAGCAAAAATAGTAATAATCACGCGGTCAAGCAGCATGCTTGCCGATCCAACTGGAAGTTGGCCGGTTCAGCTGGAAGCTGGCTTAAATTCTAATCAAATTATCTTACTCGTTTACCTGGCAAAGCATTCCCATCTGGCCTCAATCGTTCAAATTTGCCATCACCTTCAACTAACAACATCATGCCCTCCGAAGTAAGTCCCATTAATTTGCGCGGCTTGAGATTCATCACAAAAATACCTTGTTGCCCAATCAATTCTTCTGGTTTATAAGATTGCCTAATCCCGGCCAAAATTTGACGTTGACCATATTCACCACAATCGACCAAAAGCTTTAATAACTTGTCTGATTTTTCAACAATCTCAGCTTCTTTAATCGTTCCAACTGCTAAATGAACCTTGGCAAAATCTTCGATATCAATTGCATCTATGGTCTTTTTGACTTCTTGAGGAACTTCCGTCGCTGCCCATTTACCTTCAACTTTCTCAAATAGTGATGGTGCTTGATTAAAAGCAAATTCTTGTTGCCATGCTCCTAAATTAGCAAGTGTTCCGTGATCAATAATTAATTTTTTGCCTAAAGTTTTTAAAAGTTCTTCCATTTTTATCGGCATTACAGGCCACAAAATATGAGCAACAGCATATAAACTACTCGAAACTGCTGCCAACGTATCGACAAATGCATTAGGATCTTTTGCGGCAAGAAGCCACGGTTGACGAGCATGAACAAAAGCATTTACTTGTGAAATAAACTTTTTAACTTCAGCATACGCCATATGAAAACTATACTTGTGCATATAATCCATAACAACCTGTAACATATGGTCATATGACTTTTGCAAATCAATCGTTTCCGCAAGCCAATTTTGGCGCGGAGCAATAGTAGTAATCGCATGTTTACTTGCAAGAACAACAATACGATTAAGTAAATTACCTAATTCATTTGCTAAATCCTGTGTAATAACTTTTTCTAAATCTTCGATACTAAATGAAGCATCTTGAGTTATAGCAAAACGTGAAACGAGATAATAACGAATAGCATCTGCATCATAAAGTTTAAGTAGCTGTTGAGGGTCTAATGCATTTCCCAGTGATTTGGACATCTTTTTACCATCAACAGTAATCCATCCATGAACTAATAAATGATGTGGTGGTTTTATACCAGCAGCCATTAAAAAAGCAACCCAATAGACAGCATGAAAACGAATAATATCTTTTGCCATAATCTGTAAATCGGCTGGCCACCACTGTTCAAATTCTTTTGCGCGTTGAGGGTCGCCGTAACCAATTGCTGCAATATAATTTGTTAAAGCATCAGCCCAGACATAGACAACTTGATCTTCTTCGCCTGGAAATGGAATCCCCCATTTAACGGTTGAACGTGAAACACATAAATCCTTTAAACCCGATTCTACAAATGAAATTACTTCGTTTAAGCGTTCTTTAGGATAAATAAATTCAGGAATTTCTTTGAAAAATTTGAGTAACTTATCTTGATATGCAGAAAGCTTAAAAAAGTAACATGTTTCTGAAAGATAGACCGTTTGTCGTCCACACGATGGACATACCGGTCCTTGTTCGCCTTTTGCTTCTTTGCCGGGAACAAACGTTTCGCACGGCGTACAATACCATCCAACATAGTTACTTTTATAAATATCACCATTATCCAAAAGCGTTTTTACTAAGGTCTGAACGGCAGTTTTATGTTCATCATCAGTTGTTCGAATAAATTTATTATAATGGATATGATAATCTTTCCAGGTCTTTTTATAATCTTCGACAAAAGCATCGACAAATTCTTTGGGCTTTTTACCAGCCTTTTCTGCAGCTTCAGCTATCTTTTGTCCATGTTCATCAGTCCCGGTTAAAAAATAGGTTTCATAGCCTTGTAATTTGTGCCAGCGAGTCGCAACATCTGCCAATAATGTGGAATACAAAGAACCTAAATGTGGACGCCCCGTTCCATAATATAAAGGCGTTGTTACATAAAATTTATTTTTCATACAAAAAGTTCCTGAGCTTGAAATTTATTATTTAATATTTAGGATATAGGAAAAAAATGGTAAATTAAAGATATAAGAATTCCTCATCCTTATAACTTTATTACTTATTAAACGTTTATTTTTAAGTAATTACTAGGAAGATTCATGTTTGATTATATTATGCCCTTCTTTTTTCTATCAACCGGCGTTATCGCCAATAAACTCATTCTCCGTGTATGGAATCCAGGCTTTCTTGTCGGTATTCGTATGTTAATTTCGGGAACCACTTTGTTGGTTGTAGCTTTATACATAGGCAGAAAAGATTTTATTAACAGAATAAAAAAATATGGAATTATCTCATTAGCAATCCTTTCTTTATTTTCTGCTTTCTTACCAGCATTGTTAAAAGCTTATGCTTTACAAAATACCTATGCTTCAAAAGTTATGCTCATTGGAAGCCTTGATCCTTTTATCACCGCCCTCTATTCCTTTCTTTTATGGCACGAAAAGCTTTCCAAACAAAAATGGTTTGGCATTTTAGTTGCTTTTCTCGGCAGCGCTATATTGATTATCTCCCACTCAGCTGCAGACGTTCATGAGTTTTTGGGGCCCATTTCCCTCGCTGAATTGGCAGCCTTAGGATCAGTCTGTGTTAGTCGCTATGGATGGATTAAAATTCAACAAATCTTGAAAACTCATACTTTTAGCGTAAAAGAACTCAATGGCCTTTGCATGTTTTTTGCCGGCATCTACTCTCTTATAAGCACAGCCATTTTTACTCCCATGGCTTTTTACGCGCCTTGGCAATTAAGCACTATTGGTTATCTTCTCTATACTATCATTGGAGGAAACGTCATTGGCTTTACTTTATATAGTCATTTACTAAAAAAACACTCAGCAACCTTTGTCGCTATTGCCGGTTTTTCAATGCCACTCTTCGTTTACTTTTTTGGTTGGTTTATTTTAGGTGAAAAACTTTATCTAAGCTTTATATTATCGGCTATCATCACCTTTATAGGCATGATCATCTTTTATCAAAATGAAATCAAACAAGCAGTTAAAATAAAATAAGAGATAAACTTAATACGCCTTTAAAGCTAACCACAATGCTGACATTCGTTTACGTGGTAAAAGACGTTTAATAAGATGAATTTTATCAAAATAGGGACCAAAAAAATGATCAATGCCACCTATGTAAGAAAAATCTATTGATTGTAAAAATGAAGTGATAACGGGCAAATAACCATATTTTTTATACGTTTGTTTAATGCAACCACTCTTATACAAATGGTTTATAAACATATAAACAAGATCATCTTTTTTGCTTTTGTCGACTATAACTAAATTTTCAATTGACGCAACAGTGCCCTCTCCAGGAATTAAGAATCGAGAATCTTCCATCAATTTATGTGCTCGATAAAAAGAAGAACTCGGCATAAAAACGACTTGAGCCGCCCGAGAGGTTAATAAATATTCAACAGCCTGATCACTATAAGCTGCTACAAATGATTTTTGATTAAGAAGCAAATTCTTAATCTTCGTTGGTTGTCCAGCTGTTAACTCGTTCATGTTTCCAAAAAGATATATCGATGCTACATCAATAATTTCTCGCGGTTCATCGGTCATGCCAACTAAATAGTTATATGATGGCTCAAACAACATGCGCCAACTATTTTCTATCTTTTTATCTTTAAAAAAGGTTGTATTGATTCCTAACCCATAAATATCCCAAACATACGGAATCGAATACTCGTTATTAGGATCAAAATAATAATTTAATAAATGGGGATCTATTTGAGACCAAAAATCAAGACGACTTTTATCGATTTTTTTAATAAATCCACGATTTTTAAGCGACTGAACAACATAATGAGAAGGAACAATAATATCATAACCAATACCACTTGAAAACTGCAGCTTAGTTAACAATTCATCATTACCTTCATAATAATTGATATAGACTTTAATACCGGTCTCTTTTTCAAAACTTCTAATAGTCTCACTATCGATAACATCTGACCATGTAAAGATAGATATTGATTTACGATAGCGACTAAAAAAACGATCGACATAAGGGCTATATAAAAAAGCTACTAATAATAAAAGCCAAAAAATAGGCATAAAAACATACAAAGACCATTTGATCAAAGACTGATTATTCACACTATATCTTTCGATTTAAAGCTTATAGACGAATAAAGTAATACCAATAAACAACTCACTACTAATAAAACAACGGCCAATGCATTAATAACTGGTGAAACGCCTACACGAACCATAGCATAAATATATAATGGCAATGTTTGAGAGGCACTTCCAGCACAAAAAAATGCAATCAAAAAATCATCAAAAGAGACTATCCAAGATAATAATCCAGCTGAAAGTAGTGCTGGGGCTAGAAAAGGAACTACAATGCGCGTAAAAGTTTGCCATTGAGTAGCACCCAAATCCATCGAAGCCTCTATCATATCCTCAGCCATTTCCGCAAATCGTGCATGAATCAACGGAATACTATAGGCAAGTCCAAGTAGCGTATGAGCAATAATAATAGTAGGTAAACCCAAAGGAATTTTAAAAAAGGAGAATAAATATAAAAATCCTACGGCTAATACAATCTCAGGAATTAACACGGGCAAATAAAAAAGATGCGCACAAAAATCTAATCGTTCTTTCATGCCATAAACAATCATAACGCCAAAAAGAAGACTAAAAAATGTAGAACAACCAGCGACAATCAATGAATTTTTTAAGACAAGCCAAATCTCTTCCGACCGAAACAACTCGACATACCACTGCAAGGTAAAACCTTGCCAATTATAAGCCATTTGCGCTTTATTAAATGAAAAAACAATCAAAATAATAATTGGTATATATAAAAATAAATAAATAGATGAAACGAATACCGGAAGACTTAATTTTCTTATTAATTTGATCATTTTACGCCACGCTTTATCAATCTAAATAGTAATAAACAAATAGCCATTACCACTATAACAATTAGTGCATTTAAACAAGTAAATGCAGAACCCACAGAAAAATCACGACTAACTAAGAAGTATTCAGAAATCAACGTACCAACAAAAAAGAATCGACCCCCATTTAATAATTGGGGAATTATATACTCACCAAAAGACATTCCCAATACCAAAAAGAATCCTAATTTAGCGCCCGACAACGTAAGAGGAAACGTAACACGCCAAAACGTTTCACGCTTATTAGCGCCCAAATCCATAGAAGCCTCTATAAGCCTCATATCAAACTTTTCAAAAATAATATATATAGGCAAAATCATAAAGGGTAAATAGGCATAAAACATAACTAATGCCACGGCAATGATCGTGTTCATAAGA
>CAYPXP010000063.1:0-5440 GCA_964414965.1 uncultured Pseudomonadota bacterium | reverse complement strand
TAATTATCACAAATTTAAAATGGATTAAAGAATCGGAACAATAACGTCCTGATTATTTAATCCATTAAATTTTTAATTAATTAAAAAGGCAAATCATCTTGGAATGGCGGCTCATCTTTAAAATCGAGTTCACCTTTATTAGGAACTAATTCATCAGAAAGAAATTCATCTTTTTTAGACTTTTTCTTAGCCGATTTTTCTTCTTTAGCAGCTTCAAAAACTTCAGCTTCAGATGCTACATTAACTTGTTTTGCTCTAACTGAAGCAGCCTTTTTTTCAACTTGCCTCAGAATATCTTCTTGCATCTTATTTCGTTCTTCATCAACTTCAGGTGCTTCTTCAGATTGCATAGAAGAAGGCATAAAGACAACGCGTTCAGCAACGATTGAATGTTTACTTCTATTATTACCTTCTTTATCTTGCCAGTTATCGAGCTTCAAACGGCCTTCAACCAAAACCGGTCTTCCTTTAGACAAATATTGATTACAACTATCTGCTTGAGCTCCCCAAACATCAACATCAACAAAACAGACTTCTTCTACCATTTCATTGGTTTGACGATTACGATATTGACGATTTGCGGCAATTCCTAAACGGCAAACATTTTGTCCTGATGGAAGTTGTCTTAATTCAGGATCTCGGGTGAGATTGCCCATAATAATGACGCGATTAAATCCTGCCATGATTATCCTTTAATTGGTAAAAATTTTTGAAAAGTTATCATTATGATAACAAAAAAAACATCGCTTTGCTAACGGCAAAAATAATTTTATTGAGGCGTTTTGGGCAAAATCTCATCAAGCGACTTCTTCTTATGCCGCCACCAAACATGATCATGTTCTTGGAAAAGATCATCAGATAATTCTTGTAACATTATTTTTATATGATTGAGTTTTTCACGTGTTACTTTGACCCACTTTTTATCATGATCTAATAATTGACGAATCATAGCAAATAATTTTTGCTGTATTGAAACTATAGCTTCAATCGTCTGTTTTATTGATTCAAGTTGTTTTACATCATTCAATTTTTTAGTTTTTTGGCAAATACAATCACAAACATTTTCAACTAAATCACCACTTAAACATAGAATCTCTTCTCGCAATTCTGCTCGAGAAGAGACTGTTTTTTCTGATACAGGCTGAACAACAATAAATTCACTTTTTGTTTTTGAAAAATTCGATGCACTAAAAAAGACTACGATTAATGCAAATATATAGACTTTATACTTCATGCTTCCGCTTTAACCGCCAAACCATAATACTATATGCCAACAATGTAATCATAATAAGTCCAGCAACCGCTTCAACCAACATAACAGGAAAAGATAAACCAAATTGCATAGCAAAAAACATTCCTAACAATAAAAACATTTCAGCTGCCATTGTTATTTTTCCTAAAAATAACGGGGCAATAACAATAACATAATGCCGTTGCAACAAAATAAATGCAGCACATAATACGATAAATTCTTTAATTAATACCAACCAAACAAACCAAGAAGGCAAATAGGTAGGAACAATCAAAAAGGTGAGAAACAATGAAAGCATTAATGCTTTATCAGCAAGGGCATCTAATAACGCTCCTAACTTAGTCGTTAAATGAAACCGCCGTGCAATAAGCCCATCAAGAAAATCCGTTAACATTGCAAAAGCTAACAAACTCCCCGCAAACAACCACTGTTCCGTTATAATTAACCAAACAATAACGGGAATTATACCTATACGTAAAAGAGTTATAACCGTAGGCCATGTAATACGCATAATATTAAAATTTCGGCTTTTTAAGGTACACAGATCTCATTACATCCCTTATATTCGCTAATTACTGCCGACCCACGACACAAATCACCTTCATAAAAAACGGCAAATTGTCCGGGGGCAATACCTTGATCATTACGAGACAGTCTTATGATGCCGCTATCACCATTAGATGTCAATTTTCCCATCACCATTTCTGGTCCATGGCGCAACTTAATCGCAAATTGATCATGTATAGGTTTTTCACCGATCCACTTAATATGAGTAACTGGAACAATGTCCCGTTTTTTATCAAATTCATAATAAGACTTCGAAATAAAAACAATATTTTTTTGCGGATCTTTAGCAACCACATACCAAGGGCCTCCAGATAATCGAATTCCTTGACGTTGCCCTACCGTATAAAACCAAAAACCTTTGTGTTCGCCAACCTGTTTGCCCGTTTCACATTCAATTAATGGACCAACTTGTTCACCAACATGATACCGAATAAAATCAGCAAATTTGATTTTCCCTAAAAAACAGATTCCTTGACTATCTTTACGATCTTTATTGGCCAGATTATAGTGAGCCGCTAATTTTCGCACCTGCTCTTTAGTTAAGTCACCAATAGGAAATAAGGCTTTTTTCAACTGTTCTTGACTCAATTGAGACAAAAAATAGGTTTGATCTTTAATAGGATCAGGCGACATTTTGAGCAACACTTGATCACCATCTTCGACAATCTGTGCATAATGACCTGTTGCAACCTTATCAAATTGATCACCATAGCGTTTTAAAAAGGCTCCAAATTTAACCCGTTGATTACACATAATATCCGGATTAGGCGTTCTGCCCTTTTTTACCTCATCAATAGTATACGCAACAACTTCATCCCAATATGCTTGTTGCAATGAGACAATCTCCAAAGGAACCGCTGCCTGTTCACAGACCGCTTTAACATACGAAAGATCTTCTTGCCATGGACAGGTCCCTAGATATGAAAGCTCATCTTCAAGCCAAATTTTGAGATAAAAAGCTGTCACCTCATGCCCCTGTTCGACCAAACGCATAAGTGCAACTGAGCTATCAACGCCCCCAGAAATCAATACCGCTATTTTCATTTTAAAATCCTCTATTTTAATATAACATAAAACCATTTTTTTGCCCATTTGTGTTAAAAGATTGTTCAATTGCGATAAACTTTTATTTAAATAAAAAGGAGCTCTCATGAAACTGTTTTTTTTAAATCTTTTTTTTGTATCACTAGCAGCAATGAACCAAAGAATAGTTAAACTTACTATTCTTGCTGATGGTGAAAAACATGGCAAATTTGTAAGCAGCAAGCTCTATATCGACTCAAAAATAAAAGCTTTGCTTACAGGCCAAGAAGAGCTATTAGAATTAACAGCGCCACAAAAATTTTACATTGAATTAGCCTGGCACTCGGCAAACAAAAACCATACAAATGAAGTTTGGTGCCTTAAAACTAAAGATACAACCGAAATCCCACAAGAAAAATATTGTTTGCCAATATCAGAGCTTTTAGAAGAAAGCAGCCAAATGCTCTGTTTATATAAAAGGAACACGCGCACATCATTTTACAATTATCCGATTCGTGTAAGCGAAATTTTATCTCCAACTCTTCAAAGTTTAATATTTATACGCAATAAAGAAGATAGTGCTACAAAATACCAACAAATTAAAAAAACAAAACAGACCTCATCGGTTCGTTGTCAATCAAATGCTCTATCTTTGCCACCTTTATTAACAATCGTTCACGCAATGAAACAAAAACTTGTTTTGGAAGATCTTAGCCATCCCCAAATTATAAATCCTTTCAAATCAATTGGGACTTTATCAAAAACAGCTGCAAGCAGATCAGATGACACAAAGCAATAGATGAGCTATACTAAAACAAAAAACTTAAAAGGATTTATATTATGAATATCATCGATCAGATTATCGATGCTTTTAAAAATCATCTGATTCAAATATTTAATCTCCCATCCGAAGACCTCAACCTGGTAGACACCACCATCAACACCGATGAACAACGACAACAATTTGGTGATCTCAACACAAACGCAGCCCTTATTCTTGCTAAAAAATTAAATAAAAAACCACGTGAAATTGCTGATGAAATCAGTAAAACATTTTCACATTCAGACATACAAAAAATAGAAATTGCCGGGCCCGGCTTTATCAACTTTTATTTAAAATCAACTGCTTATGTTCGACTACTTCAAGAATTAACCAATCAAAATAAAACTTTTTTTAAACCCGATCAACTTGATAAAAAAATGTTCAATATTGAATTTGTAAGCGCAAATCCAACCGGTCCCTTACATTTTGGCCATGGGCGTGGCGGCATTATTGGCGATGTATTAGGCAATGTTATCAAATTTGTCGGGCATTCCGTAACCAAAGAATTTTATATCAATGACGCTGGCGTACAATTACAAAAATTGGGCAGCTCATTCAAGGCACGTTGTTACCAAGAATTAGGCAAAGAAATGCCATTACCAGAAGATGGCTATCAAGGCGACTATTTAAGAGCTCTTGCAAAAGAAGCAAATAAAGAATTTGGCGCCACAGTATTAGAAAAGCCAGATCTTTTTTTTATAACCTATGCAAAAGATAATTTATTAGCAAAATTACAACAAACCTTGCGCGATTATGGCATTCAATTTGATGTCTGGTTTTCAGAAAAAACACTTCACGATGAACATAAGATTGAAGAAGCTCTAAAAAAACTGCACGATGCTGGCTATTTATACGAACAAGATGGTGCCCTTTGGTTCAAATCAACACAATTTGGCGACGACAAAGATCGTGTTTTACGCAAACAAGATGGCTTATTAACCTATGTTGCCGCCGATCTTGCGTATATGCTCGATAAGGCTCAACGTGGCACTAATCACATGATTATGGTCTTGGGACAAGATCATCATGGATATGTTGAACGCCTTCAGGGATTACACACTGCATTAGGTCTAGAGAAAGCACCACTTGATGTTATTTTATATCAACTCGTTAGCCTTAAAGAAAACGGGCAAGAACTTCGTATGTCAAAACGAGCCGGCCGAATGGTCACATTACAAGATATTATTGATACAGTTGGCGCCGACGTAGCGCGATTCTTTTATCTTAACCGTAAAGCTGATGCCCAGCTTGACCTTGACTTAGATTTAGCCCTCAAAAAAACTGAAGAAAATCCGGTCTATTATCTTCAATATGCCTTTGTTCGCTTAAATAGCATTTTAAAAAGGGCTCAAGAACATTCCGCATTACAAAACATTACCAGCGATGATGCAACTGGCTTAACCGAGGCAGAACATTTATTACTCAAAAAAATCACCTCACTTAAAGGGCTTTTAGCCGCAATCGTAAAAAATTATCAAATTCATCAGTTAACCTATTTTGCTCTGGAACTAGCTCAACTATTTCACAGCTATTACAGCAAAAACAAGGTCATAGATCTTGATAACATTGAGCAAAGCCGCGCACGCCTTTTACTGATTCAAGAGTTAAAAATGACCTTAAGCTTAATTCTTAATCTACTGGGAATTAGCCAACCAGAACAGATGTAAAAAGTAAAAAAGAGTCAACGGGGCTTCAAGGAAAAAATAAGACACATTTTTAAATTAAACTTGACTATTTGAAAATTTTTAGCTATAATCATAGTAGGATGAAGCTAG
>CAYPXP010000062.1:0-5580 GCA_964414965.1 uncultured Pseudomonadota bacterium | reverse complement strand
GATGACTACAACCGGTACAAAGCAATAATAAAATTATGTAATAACGCATAGCAAATTCCTAGGCTTTGTTGAGTTTTGAATACGTAAAAACGTTAATTTAAAATACCTTCAAAAACTAAACCCTTTTATTATTTACATAAACATTTTATATAAATAAACACCTAATGACAAAAGGAATGTTGCTAAAACAGGCAATTTAATTGGCCTAAAATCAATGATTTTGTAGGCCAAATTACAGATCGTTACAACAATAATCATTGGATAAATAACGCCAGCAATCGGGCCTAACGTTAATTCAATAATAAAATCAAGTCCTAAATTGCAGGGGAATAACGTAATTAAAATTATGAATAATAAAGAAGGAATATAACCAATTTTGCTGCGACAGATATCAACCTGAAAATATTCTGCTACGACCGCCAATAGTGCAATTGCTGTTGACAAACAGGCCATTAAAACAGCAATCATAACAATAAAGGCGCCTTGAGTCCCCATAATACGGAATGCAACATTACGAAAAAGTTCGCCAGCATTAACAGATTCTAAGCCATAACCATGTATAAGTCCTAAAATAGATAATCCCACATAGACTAGGGCGAGCAACGAACTTCCTATCAATCCACCTTGTAAACCAGTTAAGGCAAAACGACTTAATTCAAAGCGTGTTGCATGTTTTACATTCTGCTTCATAATCGTTAAAATAATTGATCCAAAAAAAATTGTTCCCAACAAATCTAATGTTGAAAATCCAAATTTAAGATTAGCGATAAATTCACGCCATGGCGTACGTGTCGCTAGTGCAACATGTCCGGGAGTTAAAATCCCTTTCACTAAAATAATACCCAAAGAAACTAAGAGAAGTGGACTAATAATATATCCCAACAAATCTATAATTTTACTTTCACGCATCGTTCCTAAGAAAGTAATCGTTAGAAAAATGATACTAAATGTTAACAATCCAATATTTGGTATAAATGAATGAAGCAGCGTATGAGATAAATCTACGATACGTGGCAATCCAATAACCGGCCCAATAATTAACATACAAGTAAAAACCAGTAACTGTCCGGGAACCGTTCCTAGCCGATTAAAAAAACGATCATAATCGCCATCAAATAAAATAATTGCGACCAAACCAACCAACGGCAATAAAATTGAAGTAATTAAAAAACCTAATGTTGCTGGAATAATATTTGAACCTGCGGTTAAACCAACTTTAAGTGGAAAAATTAAATTTGCTGCACCAAAAAGCATTGAAAACAGCGCTAACCCAACTACAACTATCTGTGATTTTAAAAACTTTTTCATTATAACCTAACGTTTTTTAACTTTTTATTTGAAGAAGATGGAGTTTAATTGATTTGATGAAATTTTTGATCGCCCCTCACACGGGCATAAAGAGAGAAGTACAGCAATACCATGGGTAGAAACGCCGATTAAAACTAGAATAAGGACGCGCGTCTTGATCCATAAAGACTCCCATAAAATTAATAATACACTGCTTACTCATATAGTATAACGAGGCTGCCGCTTTATTCAACTCGAAATTTTCTTGAACTCTAGATCAAAAATAAACAATACTAACGATAACAAAAAAACTTTGTTTAAAATTGGAGTTTTAGAATGAACTATATAAAATTTTTCGATGACTTAACTATCAATGACATCGACCTGGTGGGCGGCAAAAATGCTTCCTTGGGAGAGATGATTCAAAAATTAGATAAAAAAAACATTCACATTCCAAATGGCTTTGCAACTACCTCTACCGCCTATTGGCATTTTATTAATTCAAATAATCTCAAAAAACCAATCAAACAACTTATGGACAAACTTACGACAAAGGAACAAGATAACATTCAACTCAAAAAGATTAGTTTGGCGATTCGTACCTTAATTGAATCTCATCCAATTCCTCTTGATCTACAAAACGAAATCATCATGGCTTATCAACAATTACAAAACAATCAAAACTTTCCCGTTGCCGTTCGATCTTCTGCCACTGCTGAAGATTTACCCACTGCCTCTTTTGCCGGACAACAAGATAGCTTTCTGAACATACGAGGAACTACCGAATTATTAAAAATATGGAAAAAATGTATTTCGTCACTCTTTACGGCACGAGCAATCGTTTATCGTATTTCTAAAGGATTTGATTATACAGAAATTGCATTGTCAGTTGGTATTCAACAGATGGTTGAGGCCCAAAGCGCCGGCGTTGCATTTACACTTGATACTGAGTCTGGCTTCAAAGATGTCGTCTTTATAACTTCAGCTTATGGCCTTGGTGAAAACATTGTACAAGGTAAAATTAGTCCTGATGAATTCTATGTTCATAAACCATTGTTAGAACAAGGATTCAAGCCCCTTTTATCAAAAAAACTGGGTTCCAAACAGCTTAAGGCAATTTATGCGAAAAATGGAATTCGCAATATCAAAGTTCCTTTAACAAAACAACAACAATTTTCCATCTCAAATGCAGCTATTTTAGAATTGGCTCGTATATCAATAGAGATAGAAAACTTATATACCAGCGAAAATAAAGAGTGGACACCAATGGATATTGAATGGGTTCAAGATAAGAAAGGCAAACTTTTTATCGTTCAAGCGCGACCAGAAACAATTCATCGGCATAAAAATTTAAATCTATTGGTCAAATATCGTTTGACCAAATCAGTCTCAGAATTAAAAAAATTAAAATTATTAACTGGTCAATCAGTTGGTCAACAAATTACTACGGGTCCCGTCCGCATTCTCGCTGATCTTAAACATGGCAACCAAATGAAAAATGGTGACATTTTAGTCACACAAATGACCGATCCTGATTGGGTGCCCCTCATGAAAAAAGCCGGTGCGATCGTTACTGATCGAGGGGGCCGTACCTGCCATGCAGCAATAGTAAGTCGCGAACTGGGCATTCCTGCCATTGTTGGAACTCAAAAAGCGACAACCTCCTTAAAAAATGGTCAATTGATTACGGTTGATTGCAGCCAAGGTGAAGATGGTTATGTCTATGAAGGACAACTGACATTTCACAAAAAAATAGTTCAACTCAAAAAGTTGCCGTATATTCCCACAAAAATATTGCTCAACATTGGCCAACCTAACAGAGCTTTTTCACTCTCATTTTTGCCCGTTCAAGGAGTCGGCCTTGCGCGTGTTGAATTTATTATCTCTGATGAAATCAAGATTCATCCATTAGCATTATTAAATTTAAAGACGCTGCCCAAATCCCTTCAACAGACGATCAAAAACATGACTTCTGCGTATAAGAATCCAATCGATTATTTTGTCGATATCTTAGCAGAAGAAGTGGCAACGATTGCTGCTGCATTTTGGCCTAAACCGGTTATTGTCCGTCTTTCAGATTTTAAAAGCAATGAATATCGAAACTTAATTGGCGGATCATATTTTGAACCAATTGAAGAGAATCCTATGATCGGTTTACGTGGCGCCGCTCGTTATTATAGCGATCTTTACCAAGATGCATTTAAACTTGAATGCCAAGCTTTGAAAATGGCACGTGAAATAAAAGGCTTCAAAAATATCAAAATCATGATTCCTTTTGTCCGCACGGTAGAAGAAGCGGAAAGAGTAACTTCCATCATGAAAAAACAAGGATTATCTCGTAAAAAAGAAGATCTTGAATTAGTCATGATGTGTGAAATTCCATCAAATGTACTCTTGCTCAAACAGTTCAGCAAATTTTTTGATGGATTTTCCATTGGCTCGAACGATTTAACACAACTTACCCTGGGCATTGATCGCGATGCTTCATCTTTGGCTCAACTATTTGATGAGCGAAATGAGGCAGTTAAATTATTGATTGAAATGGCAATCAAAGACGCTCATAAAAATAGAAAATTTATCGGCATTTGTGGCCAAGCACCATCAGATTTTCTTGATTTTGGACGATGGCTTATTAAAGAAAAAATTGATTCAATCTCACTTAATCCTGATGCAGTCATACCATTTATACAAAACTTAACAAAAAATTAACGAGCATTAACACGCAGTCCATAAATAGTGTGAGTAAAATAGGCGGAATTATCATATAAATCTTCCGCGGTAATACCTACTAATGAAATACATTGAATCAATAAGATACTTAAAAAAATCTTTTTCATAACAACCTCCAAAAACCCCTTTATCTACTATTAGAATAATTTTTTAAGATGGTAAATAGCAATATTTTGATCTAAAAATCGCTATCTCAAGAGCACTGTCTACAAAAATCCTTGGGACTTCACCTTCGTAAGACGCAATGATAATAGATGATAAAAAGATAATTGGATGTAAAATTTGCTTTTTGTGACAAACTGTTGAATTTTATCCTTTTTTTTTGCAAAAAATTGAAAGAATAGTAGAATTGTTTGCTGGGGTCATAGTTTTAAGTTAGGGAGTCTCATTTATGATGAAAAGTCTTCTTATCAAAGTTTTTGGCAGATTTGAAAGTCGCGAAGAAGTCCGTAAATACGCGCTTCTTGGTATAACTTTCGGTATCTTTATAGCCGTTTATTGGGCATTGCGTCCGCTTAAGGATAGCATTTTTGCAGGGATTGTGGGTATTGATTATGTTCCTTATGCAAAATATCTTTCATTAGCAACCGTTTTAATACTGATTGCTATCTATGGCAAATTGGTTGACTGGTTACCACGTCAAAAAGTTTTTTATATTTTAAGCGGTTTTTACGCGTTGAGTGCAATTATTTTCGCGATTATTTTAAGTAATCCGACCTACGGAATTCCAAATACAGTTGAAAGCCCAACACGTATCATTGGTTGGCTCTGGTATATTTTTGTTGAAAGTATTGGCACGATGATGGTGCCGATTTTTTGGGCATTTTCGGCCGATGTTTCAACAGCTGCATCAGCAAAGCGTGGTTTTCCATTAATTATGCTTTGTGCCCAATTTGGCAATATTTTAGGACCGTTGTTATTAATGAAAGCTACAAAATTAGGTCTCAAAAATAGTGCGCCAATTATAGGTATTCTTGGCATATTAATTTTTCTTGTTGGTGTTTTAATTTGGATATTTATGCGTATAACACCAAAGTCAGAATTTCACCCGGTTAAAAAGACTGATGAACATACCAAACCAGGATTTCTTGAAGGCTTAAAACTTCTACTTTCCCATGGTTATTTACTTGGTATTTTTGTCTTTCTCCTTGCTTTTGAAACGGTTACCTCAATTGTTGATTTTTACTTTAAAGTAAAAGTTAAAGCTCAATTCCCTGATGAATTATTAAGGACAAACTATTTAGCAACGTTTGGAATGATGATTGGTTTCGTTTCATTCTTCTCATTATTGTTTGGCATCAGTAACATTCAACGCAAGCTTGGCATGAGAGCATCATTAATTACGTTACCATTCTTAATGATGGCTGGAATTATTGCTTGGTGGTTTTCACCAACATTATTAGTTGCAGGGTTTGTTGTTGTTTGCTTTAAAGGACTTAACTATGCTATCAATCAGCCATCTATTAAACAGTTATATTTGCCAACATCTGAAGACACTCGGTACAAGGCTCAAGCCTGGATAGAAGTTTTTGGTAGTCGCGGTTCAAAAGGATTGGGATCTAC
>CAYPXP010000061.1:0-5601 GCA_964414965.1 uncultured Pseudomonadota bacterium | reverse complement strand
CCAGTGATATTCGCGCTTCATGTGCCTTGGTCTTAGCGGGGCTTGTTGCAAAAGGACAGACGGTTATGACAGGCATTAAGCATTGGAGGCGTGGTTATGATAAACTTGATGAAAAGCTCAGTTCATTGGGCGCACATTTGTCTATTGTAGAGACTAATTATGTAGTTCCAGAACGGCCAGATTATGTCATTGTTAATGATTAATAGATTATCGTTCAAAGCTGCTTGCTAATTCGAGTAATTCCCGAGTGATTTTTGCTTGACGTAATTTATTGTAATCACGACGCATAGTAGTGAGTAACTCTTCTGCATTACGGGTAGCATTATCCATCGATTGAAAGCGTGCCGATTGTTCAGCAACGAGCGAAGAAAATAATAATGATTCAATATTTACTTTTAAGTAAAGATAGCTTAATTTTTGTAACAATTCTGTTTCTGATTCTGGCCAGATATAATCACCGAGATCGGTGTTTTTTGAGATAGAAGAGAGTGATTGTATTGGCAACAAAATTGTTTTTTCCGGTTTTTGAACAAAAAATGTTTTTGCTTTGTTGCTGATAATAATAACTTCTTTAAAATGCGGTGCATGATGAAGGACTGCTTGAGTGAGGCGATCAGTTATAGCTGAGAGACTTGCACTTGAAAGATTAGTAAAATTTTCAAGAGGCTCTATTTTTTGTTTGCGGATGTAATCTGATGCTTTTTTGCCGATGGTGATAAAACGGTCGTTAGCTGTTTTTTTAGCCAATTGTAGTGTTACATATTTTAAAAGAGCTGTGTTAAAAGTTCCACAAAACCCTTTTTGGGATCCAGCAATAATATATAATGAACCAACAGCATCTTCGCGCAATTTAAATAAAGAGGCTTGTTTTTGTGTGTCATTGTGAACTAATTGCGCAAACAATTTCGTAATTTCATGCTGAAAATGAGTAATAATCGGTTCTTTGTTGGCAAGACGTGTATGTGATGACATGGCTATAAGCCGTGTGGCATGAGTAATTTTTTTAATGGTTTCGATTGCATTAATTCGCTGGTTCATTTGGATCAGCTGTGACATGAGCAACCCTTTCTTTCATATACTGTTAATCTTAGCAGATAGTTTTTTTAAAAAAAGCCTTTACAAAGATCTTTTCATTGACCATACAATAAAAAGATGAAAAATTAAGATTGATATTAATTATTTTTACTAGAGGTATATGTGAAATATTTGTTTTTTATTTTAATGATACTTGGAGCGATGAATGCTATGGAAAGTTCAATGAGACCGTTGTCTGCGGAAGAACTTGCTTTATTGCCCCAAAGTTATCAAGAGAACGCAATAGTGTTAGCGAATTTAAAAGTATATGAAAAAGGAGATAAAAAATATCTTGTGGTTGGTTATTGGCATTGGATCCCATTTGAACGATTGATAAAAAAACATGATAGTAATAGTTGATGGTTATAATCTTATCAAACAAATATATGAAGCCAAGCGTATTTCTCATGAACAACGCAGTAAATTTATAAAAAAATTAGCTGATTATTTTCAAAAGAGGCACTTAAAAGGAGTAATTGTTTTTGATGGTGGCGAATCAAATTATCCATATCGAGAAAAACATGGCGTCATGACGGTCATTTTTTCTGGTTATAAAGAGAGTGCTGATGAAGTTATTGCCACATATATTCAAGAACATCGCGAATATGAATTGTTAATCGTCTCTTCAGACCGAGCAGTTCGTCAATATGCTGAAACATTGGGCAAAAAGACGATGAAAGCAACAGATTTTTACTATCACTATTTAATGGATGAAAAGCAACAGAAAGAAATATCAAAAGATTCTCAGTTGTTTAAAACAACAGAAGCATCGGTGCCAGAATTAGACGAACTTATGATGGAATCGACTGAAAAAATAAAAATTAAATCCGAAGATATTGATGATGAAAAAGCGCCACTACGGCATAAATCTCCTAATAAACTCTCAAAAAAAGAGCGTTCGTATAAAAAGGTTACCGATAAGTTGAAGTGATCATAAAAGGAAAAGATAATGAAGTTGGCTGTTGATAAAAATATTAAATTATTGGGTTTGGTGAGCTTTCTAAATGATATGGGAAGCGAAATGATGAAGCCGCTTATTCCATTTTTCCTTGAAATGGTTGGTGGCTCCACGATTAGCTTAGGAGTTATTGGCGGTTTTCAAGAGGCTGTTGCCACTATTTTTACCATCCTATTTGGTTATCTGTCCGATAAATTCAAAAATCGAAAAATATTTATTTTTTTGGGTTATATTACTTCGGCAATTTTCAAATTTTTCTTAGCCTTTGCACAAACAGCTTCTCAAGTGGTGTTATATAGTATTTCTGAACGTCTAGGTAAAGCACTTCGAACTGCGCCGCGTGATGCATTGATCTCTGATATTAATACTAAGGTTAAAGGCCGTGACTTTGGTTTTCATCGTATGTTAGATGCAGCTGGAAGCATTGTTGGATCAATAGTAACCGTAATACTCTTTTGGTGGTTACATTTTGAGATACGAACAATTCTTATAGCAGCGGCTGTACTAACAGTTTGTGCTATTATTCCATTATTTTTTGTTCATGTTGAAAAACAAGAACAAAAGCTGGAACGTTTTTCAATAAAATTTAATCTTTTATCACGATCATTCAAAAAATTTTTAGTAGTTTCAGCTTTTTTTGCCATGGGAAATATAAGTTATCTGTTTTTTATCGTTAGGGCCCAGCAATTTTTTAAAGGTCAATGGTCAGTGATAGCACCTATACAATTATATGTTTTATTTACTCTTTTTTATGCATTATTCTCATTTCCTGTTGGCATTATATCAGATTATGTTGGGAGAAAAATAATTTTGTTGGGTGGTTATAGTTTAATGGCAATCGTTGTTTTTGGATTTGCTTTTTTAACTCATAGATGGCTATTAATTATATTTTTTGCATTATATGGTATTGTGCGAGCTATTCTTGAGGTAGGCAATCGGGCTTACATTTCAGATCTTTCTCAATCAACTACCATAGGAACTGCTTTAGGTACATTTTTTTTCGTACAAGGTATCGTTGCGTTAGTAGCTAATCTTCTTGCTGGATGGCTCTCAGCTATTTCATTTGAATATATGTTTGTAGTTTCTGGCATTTGGATTTTGATCTCTATTGGATTGTTTGTATTTCTCCTTTTTAATGAAAAAGTAGAAGCCTGAAAAGGGGGCATCTTGCGCTTTATAAGAAAAAATTTAAAATAAGAGTATGGCACTATTAGAAAAATTTTTTGGATTAAAAGAAGTCGATAACTTGGCAAGTGAATTATTGCCGCATGTAAAAAATGCGCGAATAGTAACTTTTTCAGGTCCACTTGGCGCCGGAAAGACAACCTTAATTAGAGCATTGGCTCAAGCACTAGGCATTTTAACGCCGGTGACGAGTCCAACATTCGCTTATTTATCCACACACCAAATAAATGATGGACAATCACTCTATCATTTTGATTTATATCGCCTCAACTCTATCAACAGCTTTTATGAATCAGGATTTGATGAATATTTATACCTTCCTCAAAGTAAGGTTTTTATTGAATGGCCTGAAATTATAACTGACATATTACCTGCTGAGCGGCTTAATATTGTTCTTGATTATGTAGAAAGTGACTCTAAAAAGCGACTAATTACTGTTTTTGAGTAAAGATATAAAAAAAGAGACGGTTTTTAAGCCGCCTCTTTTCAATTGATGTTTTAATTCTTAAATGCCAATTTCCAAGCCATTTTTTATTCTTATTAAAAGCCATGTAAAAACATCAAAATGTCCTTTGTCAGCGGCTAATTTTAGAGCAGCTAAATAGGGCATTTTTATGTTATTGCTGTAGCGGCGCACCAATAACTGAACTATTTTGATGTGTCCTAATTTGACTGCATGCATAAAAGCAATATTGATTTCGTTAGCTATAAGAGAAGGTTCGTTAGCTGTAAGAAGGGAACGTAGGACAAGATATTCAAGTTCTTCAAAAACATCATATTTATTAAAATCAATTGACCATGAAAGAAGTTGGAATAAAGAAGGTGTTCCAGAGGGAAGAGGTTGGGACCCATCCTTAAGATCTATCCACCTTTTTAAAAATATCTCAGGATTTATATTAAATTCTAAAAGATTTATGATGGTTGTATTTTTTTTATTCATTTCTTCATTGTGCCTGTTATTTTTAAATTTAAGGGCTATGTTTAAGGCCGTATAGTCTTCAGTTGTTGCATCGTCGTCTTTGTCGTCTTTTACGAAAGGATCAGCACCTTTTTGAAGAAGTTTATACACGGCTTTTGCATTTCCGCTTCGTACGCAGGCCATGAGAATAGTAAACTGCTCTATTTTACTGTTGGGATCTAATCCGTTTTCGATGAGAAACTCAACGACATGATTGAATCCTTTAGCATTAGCATAAAAAGCAGCTCTTGAGATGAACTGTCGTCCAATCGTATTATTTACAAGTGAGGCGAGAATTTTTAAAGCCTTATTTCTGGTTTCTTGAATTTCTTTAGATGACGGCATTGGGAACCTGATCTCAATAGCCGGTGATGGATCGATTATTTGATTAACAGCTTGAGGTTGGGCAATAGAAGAAAAGCCTAAAGGTAATACGTGTTGGTCTATATTTTTTTCAATATCAACCCATCTGATTTCTGCACCTTCAGAAATTAGATAATTAACCATTTCTACCTGATTATTTGCAATAGCGTGTGTTAGCGGTGAATACTCTATCGCGTCTTGATTATTAAGCAACTCTGTTTTAATGTCCGGACGTTGCTTAAGAAGAAGCTGCATTAAATCTACATCGCCTTGTCCAGCTGTATACGTTATTGGTGTTTGGTTACGATTATTGAGAATAGTAATATCGGCACCTTTTTCGAGAAGGAATCTAATACAATCTTTATTGGGCTCTCTTTTTTGTAAAGCATAATGAAGGGCAGTCTCTCTCCATGGATTTTGAGCATTAATCGATACTCCTCGATTAAGTAATTCTTCCATGAAGGGGCGATTATATTCTATAGCCGCATTTACAAAATCAAAGTCTAAATTAGCAGAAAGTTTTGATATAAAGATAAAAAATAAAAGAAATAATCGTATAAATTTCATAACATACTCCATATTTAAAAAAAAGATTATTATTTGAATTATTATGATATCATCAAAGTAGGCATAATTTAATAATAGCAAATTTATTAAAAATAGCAAGTTTAAAAGAGCTTATTTTGGTTTGAAAAATTTTTGTGAAATTTATAAAAATAAAGATGATTAAGAAAGCCTTTTATAAAAGTTGAAAATAGTGAAAAATATATTATCCTTATAAAGTCGGCTTTGACATATTATATGGGCGAGGTTCCCGAGCGGTCAAAGGGGACGGACTGTAAATCCGTTAGCTAAGCTTTCGTAGGTTCGAATCCTACCCTCGCCACCAGTCTAGGTTTATTGAGGATTTTCGACTCGATAAACGTTGAAGGGTATGCATCATCGCTCGTCTATTTTGATTTTTACAAAAAAATGTTTATCGTTGAAATGAAGGCGGGAATAGCTCAATGGCTAGAGCGACAGCCTTCCAAGCTGTAGGTTGCGGGTTCGAGTCCCGTTTCCC